>JAICPX010000032.1 GCA_025929635.1 Chitinophagaceae bacterium | reverse complement strand
GATCATTGAAATAAGTCAATGCTCTTTGATAAATCAGATCACGGTTATGATCCCACATAATTATTTTTTTATCAGCCAACCCTTCTTTATGCATTGTCGGGCCAAGAAAATTTTTCAAAAAATCTTTTTCTTCATCGGCAGTATAGATGCAACTTTCCCACCGCTGTGTTGCCATGGGTTCATTTTGGATTGAAATGCCCCATACCGGAATCCCTTCTTGCTCATACGCTTTAATAAACTTTGTATAATAATTCGCCCAGCTCTGATAAAATTCTGGTTTTAATTTTCCTCCGTGCAAAATGTCATTGTTGTCCTTCATCCATGCGGGGGGACTCCAGGGACTTGCATATAAAGTGAGTTTGCCACCAGCGGCTTTTATCGCGTCTTTAATGAATGGGATACGATGTTGTTTATCATGATCAACATTGAATGATTTCAGGTCTTTGTCTCCATCGGCTACATAGGTGTACGTACCGCTGCTGAAATCACAACTATGAATGTTGGTTCTTGCGATGGTGTAAGCAATTCCTTTTTCTTTGTCAAAATAAGCCGTGAGGAACTCCAGTTGCTTTTCTTTTGGAAGTTTTGCAAATGTCTCTGCAGACGCATCTGTCAATGCAGCACCGATACCCATAAATTCCTGGTAAGTTTTTGACGGATCAACAAAAACAGATATTTCATTTTCGAAAGGCTGGCCTTTTTGTTTAAATTCAAGCTCTCCCCGTAACGCCAATCTCGAATTGGTGCTGTCAGCCGTTGTGTATTCGATCACTTTTTTGCCATCCACACTAAAAGCTGTGGGATTAGTTTGCGTCAGCTCTTGTTTATCGGGCTTTGTTTCTGAGCACGCAAACAGGCATGTCGCAAGCGCAGTATAAAAGATCTTTTTCATTTATTTTTATTTATAAATTTTTTAATCTCTTCCTGGTATATGCCGATGAAATGCGAACGTAATTGCGACGTCTTCGGGGTTTCTTCCCCCTGTAAAAAAACTGCAATCGATTTTGAAGGTTGAACCGGCATATGGCAATCAATACAATTTGTTTCAATGGCGTTGACCTGGATATGAGTTGGTGTCTGAAGTTTTTTATCAGCCATGTTGTGACAGCTGATGCATCTTTGGGAAAATACTTCTGTTTTGCCTCTTTCATTCTCATGTGAGTTATGACAGGTGCTGCATGTCATAGCCTGGCTCAACTTAAAACATTTGCTTGCTTTCAATAGACCGACCTGGTTGCCATGAACATCAATTTCGCTGCTGTTAAGTACAACATTATTGTGTGACTCAATTGAAAAAAAATCTGAAAGATTCTTCCCTGCAGTGAACCCAAACGAAGGTTTTGTTTTTTGGATATTGCCGCCATGACAAAGTGTGCAAATATCCAGTTGCTGTTGTGTTGAAAGCTTTGCCGGATTGACAATATATTTTGCATTTGTATCCTGTGGATGCTGGGTTTGATATTCTACATGTTTTGCAGCAGGGCCATGGCATTTCTGGCAATCTACACCATAAATGATCTTGTTACGGGCAAACCCTGTTGGTTCCAGGGCGGGGCCAGAGATCCTTTCCGCATATGTTACGTGACATTCAAGACAGCGTGAAGTTGCAGGGCGATCGATCAATACCTTATCATTCGGAAAACCCGGGCTATTTGACCATTGATCAGCGGCTGTGAAATAAGTGATCGGCAGTTGGTACAACTGGTCCTGCCGCCATGTTAAAAATGATTGACCCATTACACCGGATCCGATGACCATATCAAAACGCATAGCTTTTTTTTCTTCACCTTTGAAATAGGCAACCTGGAACAAACCGCTATCCCGTTTTTGCATCGATAGCAGGATCTCAGGAGTATAGTAGTATTCATTTTTCCCTTTTTGAAAACTTCCTCTGATTGTTTCTTCACCTGCTGGCTGGCCGGTTAGATAATGCGCCGTCTTACCGTGACTTTCATAAATCTCTTTATGACAACTCATACATTTTTCGGAAGTAGTGTATGAAGCAAAGGTTATCGCCTCATCAACTTTGGGCCCGCCATTTTTATCTTCCCCTTGATTGCTTACACAACGGGCTAAAAGAAATACTGTGCTTACAATAGTCACAAGGACTAGAACGGAGCGGCGATATTTAATTTTTATCTGCATGGCAAACATTAACCCGCTGATAATTTTATAAGTCGTTGGTGCTTGTCAACTCACCATATATAAGTTGCCGCTGCGCCGGCTGCAAGAGTTGCTACAGCAATTTGTCCCTTAAACTTAATGTTTAAAGTTGCCGCTGTCGTCCCATCATTTATTGCGATCAATACTTTTTTCCCGTCAGGGGTCTTAAATGCCACATTAAAAATTGTAGCAACATTATTGCTTTCTATTCTCACAGATCCGGGGCGAACGAATTTAGATGCATGTGCAACGATATAATAAGATACATTTCTATTAATTGCTCCATCCAATGTAAGCGCACCTTTACATTCAGTGCACCCTCCCGGTGTATGCGGATTGTAACCGCCATCATTGGCGAGATTCCATTCAAGTGCGATCCTGCTCCAGTTTCTCATTGATCCAACGATAACATTTCTCAAATGCCATTTCAGGTCGCCGTCAAATGCCCCGCTGCCGGCAGTCCATTGTTCAGTAAAGTAAAGATGTTTGTCAGGATGTGCTGCATGCACCGTTGATAAGGCGCTGATGTTCCCTGCATACAAATGAAAAGCCGAGCCATTGATATATTGTTTTGCTGCAGCGTCATTTAAAATGGAGATTGGATAATTTGGGTTATCACAATTATGATCCCAGATGATGATCTTTGTCGTAAGACCTGCTGACTGGAATGCAGGACCAAGATGATTTTTTATGAAATCAGCTTGTTGCGCAGCAGACATCACCATGCTTGGATTATTGCCACCATGTTGTGGTTCATTTTGCGGAGTAATGGCATCAATAGTAATGCCCTTTGCCCGCATTGCCTGAATGTATTTTACAAAGTACTGCGCATACACACTATAATATTGCGGTTGCAGGCTGCCACCAACAGAATTTCCATTGTCTTTCATCCATACCGGGGCACTCCAGGGTGATCCCATAATTTTTATATCGGGATTGATCAGCAATATTTCTTTTAGCAAGGGAATTACGTCAACTGTGTCTTTCGATAAATTAAAATTGGTAAGATTGACATCGGTTTGACCCGCCGGCATATCATTATAGCTAAAAACCTCAGCGCTGAGATCAGAAGCGCCAATAGATACCCGTAAATAACTAATGCCTATTGACGTTTCACTGCTGCCAAATAGTTCCTGGAGTAATGAAGCTTTTTGTGCTGCGGGCAACCGGTTAATAAGATAAGCGCTGCCTCCCGTTAACGTATATCCAAACCCGTCAACGGTTTGATATGTTATTGTACTGTCTACTTCTACAGTTGGATTTGAATTTGTTGATGATGAAAATGACAGGAGTGTCGTTTGTTTTTGCAGCAAATTTGACCGGTCACCATTGGTGATCCACGCCGTAACGCCACTTGTTACAACCGGGGGGACAGGGGGATTTGGATCCGGTGGACCCGGTTGTTTCTTACTCGAGCAATCAGCATGCATGCACAGGTAGCCAATAACAACGGCTATTATTATGTTATTCCTTTTCATATGCTGGTTTTAGGAAAAGTAAAGGTTGATTGTTTCTTGCAATTACCAGGACCTGGCCACCACCTGCATGATTCATCCATTTTGCATCTCTTGCCTGTCCCATGATTGTTGCAAGTTCCGAACCATATTTAAATGCTGCTTGTTGTTTGCTGTAGGAAAAGAAAGTTGGCTGCAACGCATCATAACGGCCTTCGTACGGGATCACGTTATAGAAATTTCCGCAAGCGAGATAATTATTTGCCGTATCGCTAACAGGAGTAAAGGAAAAAACAGGGGCCAGTTGTAGTTCCTGCGGCAGGTCCATTCTTTTAAAATTCCCTTTGCCATCACTAATAAAACAAGAAGAACTCAATACTTCTGCCTTTAGCTCACTATAATCTTTGAAGAGATCATAAAACATATATTGTACAGTTTTGCCAGCTACTTCACTGTATTTTAAGTATGCTTTTTTTAGAACAGGTAATGCCCGCTCCAGCTCATCTTTTGCCAGGAATGGATATTCTCTGCCATCTATTGTATAGGCCATGATCTGTTCAGTCGATCCATTATTGTCAAAATCCTTGATATAAAGTTTTAGTGGACCGTTTTTTCCAGACCAGAATTTATTATTCCAGCCCCAGTTGCCGGCGAGTATATCTGTAAATCCATCGCCATTCACATCTGTTGCCAGTAAACTTTGCCAAAGACCTGTTGAGGCAGGTATCTCCATAGCTGAAAATGTTCCCTTATTGTTTTTAAAAACTTTCACCGGCATCCATTCACCGGTTACAATAAGATCTTTCCAGCCATCATTATCGATATCAGTAAAAGAAGCTGCTGTTACCATACCCAATAGATGCAATGGGATAATATTATCTCCCGCTTTTGTAAACTGGGCCTTCCCATCGTTAATGAACAGGTAAGATGTTGTGGGCATTCCATATTTAACAGGGCTTGCAAGGTTTCCAACAAAAATGTCCTGGTCACCATCATTATCAATGTCAGCGACGGAAACACAGGACTTATTTTCATACACCACGGACATGGCGCTTTCTTTTTTTGTAAAATGACCTGTTCCATCATTGATATATAACCTGTCTAACAATGCCAGCTCATTTGCCGGGATTTCGTTGCCTCCCGCTAACACGAACAGGTCGGGAAAACTATCACCGTTTGCATCAAAAAAAACGGCGTCTACATCCTCGCTGATAGCATAAGTATTAAATAAAGCAGTATCACTTTCTTTAAACGTCCCGTCTTTTTGCTGGATCATCATAACGCCAGGTTGGAACTTGGCACCACACGCATAAAAATCATCTAATCCATCTTTGTTAACATCCGCCACAGCCAGTTTAGGGCCCCTTGCTGATAATCCGTGGGGAATGAGGTATTGTACATTGTAATCGAAAAAGTCATTTTCTATATGTGACCAGTTACATTTTACCTCCGCGGTAATATCCTGCATCAATTCTTCTTTTTTGGGAAAGAAATTATGATAAACAAAATCTGATTGCGCTTCGTTTTTATTTACGATAAGGTCATTGTTTATTTGAGGACCTTTGATCAGCTGGTATTTCTGATTTGGCCAAACGATCAGCAGGCTGTCAATATGGTCTAAAGTATCCAAACCAAAATGCAACTCGTACGGAACAGAAGACATGAATCCCCGCACAGGAGTTAGTTGCTGGTATTGCATTTTTGAACCGGTAAATAAATAAGCCTTTGCTCCAACTCCTTTTGTATTGATGCTGTCACCCGTAAAAGAGATCGAGATATAGTTTTTTGCGGCAGAATTATTTTTTAAAATAAGCGCAGGAGCATTCAAACAATTTAATACCAGGTCGAGGTCACCATCATTATCAAGGTCAGCATAAGACGCGCCATTGGAGCATCCGTGAAGTTTTTGGGTGCCCCAGTCATTGCTCACATCGGTAAAGGTCATATTCCCATCTCCACGGAATAGAAAAGGATGAGAATCCCCGCCAGGCATTGCATCGATTGTTTCCGCATCAAATTTATCAGTGGTATCGAAACCCGCCATTTTTCGTGTATCTGCGAATCGGATAAAATCCAGGTCAACCGGTCGTTTTACAATACCGCTTGATATAAGCAGGTCTTTATTTCCATCGTTGTCGAGATCAGCGAATAAAGGCGCCCAGCTCCAATCAGTTGCGGCCACACCGCTTTGCAAAGCTGTTTCACTGAAACTTACGCCATTCCCATTATTACGGTGTAAACAATTTTTTGAATATTGGTTTTGATAGCCTCTCAATTCAAGTTTTACCTTGTAGATATCGGGATTCTCATCACTGCCATAGGTTTTTAAGGTCTTTTCATCGGGAGGCAGCATGTCAACGGTTATGATGTCGGCTTGTCCGTCATTATTATAATCCGCCACATCATTGCCCATACTAAAGCGGCTATAATGCCTGAAATGCTGTGCACCGCTTTCAGTGAATGTACCATTACCATTGTTTACATAGTAATAATCATTTTCATGAAAATCATTTCCTACATAAATATCATCCCACCCGTCATTATTCAGGTCTGCAAGGGCAAGACCAAGTCCATAACCAAGACTACTCTGGTAAATACCGGCTTCAGCAGACACGTCAGTGAATTTTCTGGCTGCGGTGTTCATATCATTCCTGTACAGCCGGTCACCCGACAGGCTATCATACCTTTTCCTGTTAACCGTATCAACAATATTTTCATGGGGATGATGTGACTGGTTAAGGATATAACAATCAAGATCACCATCGTGGTCATAATCGAAGAATGCCGATTGCGTGGTAAAGCACGAAGTATTTAATCCATATTCAGCGCTGCTTTCAGTGAACGTGTTGTTCCTGTTATTAATAAAAAGTTCATTATGTCCTGTCAAGCCATACCGGTTGCTCACCGTAGACACATAAATGTCGAGATAACCATCACTGTTAATATCAACCATGGTGGAGCCGGTGCACCAATCTGCGGAGCCGGCAACTTTTGCTTTTTCAGTAATGTCTTCGAATTCAAAATTCCCTTTGTTCAGATAGAGCTTGTTATTGCTCTTGCTGTTTGCCGTGAAATAAATATCAGGAAGGCCGTCGTTGTTTATGTCGCCAACAGACACGCCGCCGCCATTATAATAATACAGGTAATAAAGGATGCTAAGACCTTTTCTTTCTTTCAGATCATTCCTGAATTTGATATTAGTTGTGGCAGAAGAGACTTCGGTAAAAAGCGTTTTTTTCGAATTACAACTTTTACAAATGAATGAACCTGCAATCAGTGCTAAAAATAATATTGATTTGACCTTTAATGAACCCATTGCCATGTATTGTTTTTACAGATTAAAAAGGGCTGAAATAAATCCAGCCCTTACTGCTTGCTTATGTAGCCCGAATCGAAAAGAATCGTTACAACCTGCTATTGTATAATGCTAATACTTCGCTTGCCGTTAATGCTTTTCCGTACAAACGGAACTGATCCATCTTACCGGTAAAGCCGCTGATCCATGCATCTGTCGGACCGCTTATGTTGGCATGTTTATTCCAGCCGCCCACAACCAGGTTAGTGGCGCTGGTTAAATTAAGCGGGCCAAGTCCCAGGTTTCCCTGGGTTCCCGGTGTCGGTACTTCAGCACCATCAAAATAAACCTTTAATGTAGACGTCGTTTGATCATAAGTAAATGCAAGATGGTGCCATTGACCATTGAAAAGTGGCCGGTCGAAAGATTGATTTACATATTCAACCCAATGATCCTGCAATGCAAACTTAAAAGTGCATTTATCAACGGCTGCGTGCTCTACCAATAAAAATGCTGCACTCTCATGCCAGTAGTCTTTACTCACCAGTGAGAAATAAAGTTCCGTATTGGCATTGACGGTATTGTTTACCCACATGGATATCGTGCAACTTGTCACTCCTTTAAAATCGTTTGCAGATGGGTATTTTATCGCGTCCGAACCATTACCCTGCACTGCCTGGCCGGAGATCCCAGCCACTGAAGCCAATGGATTTTCAGAAGGGAAGTTAGCGCGGATACTATCTACTGCATTCATTAATGGATCAGCTGTAGTGCCATCAAAAGCAGCATAAAATTTTAAAGGACCACCAGGTGGGTTGGCATCTTTTGGATAGTCTCCAAGTGGCGGACGATCCTTTTTCGCACACCCGCTCGCTATTATTAAGGTTGCCAATAATATGCGGAGGGGAATTTTGATTTTCATTTTTTTCATTTTAATATTTTATAAACTATCGGTTGCATTATAGATATTACCATTCAGGATTTTGGACCAATATTCCGTTGGATCTGTCAATCGCCGGTTGTGGGATTGGATAAAATCTGCATCGGTGCTGGTAGCCCAATGGTCCAAGCACTGTTACGGCATCACCCCATCTTACCAGGTCATAAAATCTTTCGCCTTCCAATCCTAATTCAGCTCTTCTTTCTTTTTTGATCGCAGCACGCAATAGTACCTGGTCAGTGTAGGTTATATCGGGTAAGCCTACTCTTGCACGTACCTGGTTCACAAGATCAACACCCTGTGCACCGGCACCTGTTTCATTGAGACATTCAGCTGTCATTAATAATACATCAGCATAACGGATCACTCTTTGATTGATCCAATACGCGCCATCTAACCAACCGGTGGATTGTCTCATTGCAGGATCAGCATAGACTTTTTTATTCCAATACGGCTGGGGAAGAACAGAAGGATACGGTGGAAGAGTTCCCCCATAACCACCTGTTGCCGGATCATCGGATTGCCCTGAGAAAAGAACAGTTGATGGTAAACGGGGATCACCCGCATCGAAAGAATTTACAAATGCATCTGTTGGAGTGTTCCATCCCCATCCTAAATTCCATCCTGTCGCATTTGGTGCACGAACGCCCTGGCATGTAGCATACCATGACCCATGATCATCTGTCCTGTTTGGCCCCATATAATTTTGCCATTCCAGGATCGATTCGGGACAATTTTCTCCTGCATCTTTAAAGATGCCAAAGTAGCTTGAAAACAAAGAATACTGACCTGAGTTGATCACTTGTTGCAATAAGGGAAGTGCTGCGGCAAAGTTACCTCTGAACAAATAACTCTTTGCCCACAATGACCTGGCTGCTCCGCTCGTTAATCTTCCAGGGTATTGTGAACCCCATACAAGCGGCAAATGAGTAACGGCGTATTGCAGATCGGCGTCAATTAAAGCGTAGATAGCGGCTGAAGGAGATTTTGCAATATTTGCCTGCGCTGCATTATAAATTCTGAAATCGATCTTGGGCACATCACCATAAGTTCTCACCATATCAAAATATGCGAACGCCCTGAAGAAGCGAGCTTCGGCTATGTTTACTTCTGATTCAACTCCGGTAAGCTGTAAAGAGTCCGCTGTTTGCAACGCAGTATTGGTAAGATGTATCAATGAATAGTGTGCATCCCAATAAAAATTAGATGCCCAAAGGTCTTTTACATATTGATAGTTATCAAATGGCGCTACCCATTCGGCACCGTCTGAAGGTTCACTTCCTTTCTGGGAATCGTCTGAGCGGAAATTGTGCATACCCTGCCAGGGGATGCCACCGAAAACCTGGCCAATGTCATAATCCTTCACGGCACTGTAAATACCAAATACCAATCCCTCTATTCCACCTTGTTTAATGTCGTCCAGGGTAGCAGTTAATGGTTTACGGTCCAGAAATTTTTTACAGCCGCTTACCATAAACAACATAGGTATTGCCAGGAGAAAAATGCTCCATAAGATTCTTTTACTCTTTTTCATATCTATATGTTTATTATATTTTAAAATGTTACATTAATTCCGAATGTCGTTACTACCGGGAGCGCTCCGCCGGCATCATCAACCCCAAATCTTATTGCACTTCCTCCGAACTCTGGCGAATATCCTGAATTGTTTTTCCATGTTTTCAGGTTCTGCACGTTTGCAAACAAGCGAATGCTTTTTGCACGAACTTTTGATGCTGTTCCGGGACTAAAATTATATGCCAGTTGCAGATTCCTTATCCTGAAGTAGCTTCCATCTTCTATTCCATATGTTGAAGATTCATAATTTATCCTGTGATCCTGTCCCAGGATGGGATCCCAGTTTGATGTACCTTCTCCATGCCACCGGTTTATTTTAAATGCAGCATAGTTCACTCTTTGGAAAGGGGGTTCGGTACCGCCCCAGTTACGGTAGATCTCATTTCCATGAACACCACCTACATCGACACTCAGTTCAAATCCCTTAAAATCGACCCCGATAGACCCGCCATACGCAAAATCGGGGGTCGGATTACCGATAAAAGTCTTATCAGCAGTATTTATTATTCCATCGCCATTTACGTCCTTAAATTTCAGGTCGCCAGGCCCATAAAAGAATTCAGTGTTGACCGGTGAGGCAAGTTTCTCAGCGTATGATTGATAAAGACCTTCAACAACATAACCAAAGAATGAACCGATAGGGTGGCCTACGACGGTCCTGTTATAACCGTTGATGATCGCAAAATCCGCTGTTGCGAGTTCAAGAACTTCATTATGGTATGTCGTGAAGTTACCGCTGATATTCAGGGTAACTCCTGAATTGAATTTTTGTACCCAGCTCGCTGATAATTCCACACCATTGTTCTTAATGCTCCCAAGATTAGTTAAACCATCTGAAGCACCACTGATACCGGGGATATAAGTCATCAGGTCCTTGGTCACTTTATCATAATATACTGCATCCACATTCAGGCGGTTTGCAAAAGCTGCCAATTCAAAACCTACTTCCTTGGAATGCACAGTTTCCCACTTTAAATTCGGATCGGGCAGGTATGCCTGTGAATAGGCATTGTAAATGTTATTGCCAAACACGGCGGCTGCTCCTGTTCTCAAACCAGGATAAAAAGGATATGCATAACCGTAGGTGTTTTGATTTCCAAGAACACCGATCGATCCTTTGATTTTTACAAAATCAAAAATTTCCTGGGTGGCCATAAAGTTTTCCTTGCCCATTTCCCATGCGGCGCCTATCGCCCAAAAGTTCTGCCAGCGGTTGTTGGGAGATATTTGCGATGAACCGTCTCTTCTGAAAGATCCATTCAAAAAATATTTTCCCTGGTAGTTATATAGAACTCTAACTAAACCTGAAACAGTAGAGTTTTCTGACTGACCAGACGATGAACGCTGGGACTGCGCATCACCAAATCCATTGCTGATATACCAGAATCTTTCATCATCTGGAATCGGCGCTCCTGTTGAACTTTGATTTACGGTACCAGTCCTCCCAAAGAAACTTGAATAATATGTAGTAAAGCCTGCACTTGCATTTACATTATGGCTACCTCCGAATTTCTTTTTATAAGTAAGGATATGATCCTGCTGAAATTTTCTGTAAGTATTATCAACCTCACTTACTTTGGTTGCAGGGCTGTATAAGAATACCGCACCAACAGTAGGATCATACGAATTATACAATGGAGTGTATCTTCTTGTATTTACATTGCTCATATCGGCATAAAGGGTCGTCTTAAAATTGAAATCTTTTAAGAAAGTGATCTCTGCAAAGACGCTACCTACCATCCTGTACTCATAGCTTTTCACTTTGTTCCATTCATTTTCCGTATATAACAAAGGATTGACAACACCTGAGGTTTGCAATAGCGGTAGTTCAGAATAAAGATTTTGATTCATGCTGTCGAGGCCGTAAGGATTTTTTGCAAAAACTGTTGTTGGATCTGCTGAAACGATGGGGATCACTTTACGTGCGGCATCAAGTATCCATGTGGCGTCATATGGGTTATGTTGTCTTAGGCCATTAAAGTTGATACCTACTTTAATTCCTTTGGTGAACCTGAATTCATCATTGAAAGACAAGAGGATCTTTTCCAGCTTTTCATGCCTGATCAAACCTTCATCAGAAATATAGCCAAGGCCCAGGGTGAATCTGTTCTTTTCCGTACTTCCTGATAAACTCAGGTTATTGGAACTAAAATTACCTGTCTGTGTAACTGCATCTATCCAATCAGTATCTCCTGTCCACGGTGTGTAATCAAACGGAGCAATCGGAGTATTCAAATTTGCTTTTTCTTCTTCAAACAGGAGTTTAAATGTTTCAGCATCGGCTAATTCAATTTTATCTACCAATTTTTTGAAACCATAGGTAGAATTGAAATTAATTACTACCTGTCCTGTTCTTGCCTTCTTGGTGGTGATGGCAATTACCCCAGCCGCACCTTTAACACCAAAAATTGCCAGCGAAGAAGGATCCTTTAAGATCTCTATAGACTCAATATCATTGGGGTTGAGATAGTCAATATTATCATTAAACACACCATCTACCACATAAAGCGGGGTAACCGATCCGATACTGATCGTTCCGCGGATCCGGATATCCGGAGCTTGTCCCGGTGTGCCACTGTTTACTACGGATAAACCTGCTACTTTACTTTGCAATGAAGCAATTGGGTTGGTATTAGGCTTGTCGGCTATTTCTTTACCCGAGATTTTTACGATCGAGCCCGTAAGATCTCTTTTTGTTGCCGTACCATAACCGATCACGACCACCTGGTCCTGTACTTTTGCTGACGGTTGCAAAGAAACATTGATCGTGGTTTGGCCACTTACCGGGATCTGTCTTTCATCATAACCCACATAAGAGAAGATCAATACGGCATCATCAGCAACCGTAATAGAATATTGTCCATTAGCATTGGCAGAAACGCCTTGCGTAGTGCCTTTAACACGGACGCTTGCTCCTGAAAGCGGGTTTCCGGTTTCATCAGTGATACGGCCGCTCACGGTGACTTCGACAGGGATAGGCACCTTAGAAAAAAGAACGACCAGGTCATCGGGCATTACTTTATACGACAAAGTTGTCCTCGCAAGTAGCTTATCCATTATCTGGGGCAGATCAGCATCACGAACTACCAGGTCGATCTTTCTGTTTACCGGAACAATATCGTTGCTGTAGACAAAACGATATTTCGACGCTTTTTCCACGGCAGCTAATGCTTTTGACCATTCTGTATTTCTAACAACAACAGTGATCTTATCCTGGCCTTTGGCAAATGATGAACAATGAATGCTCACAACCAGGAGTAATAAAGTGGTTATTTTCATAATCCGCAGGATTTGTTCCCGTCCAAGGGGCTTTTTCAAAAAGCAGCTAAGAAATTCCCGTTTTGGCATAAATTCGGTTTTAAGGGTTAAGCAATCAGCAGACACGACTTTTTGTTTGCCTTTTTACAACGGGAGATGCGGCAACATTTCCCGTTCGTATTTATTAATAAATAACTACGTTGTCAGTTCCAATCCTGAAGTTGAATGACTTTGATAATTTCAGGTAGGTCAAAACTTCTTCCATAGTTTCATTTTCAAAATTCCCGGTGTAATGAACAGTCTTCAGTGATTCATTAGCGATGGTTACTTTTTTCCCAAACCATCTTTCCATAAGATGCCCGATATCTTCAAGAGATTCGTCGTCGAAGTACAATTTGTTCTGTGTCCATGCAATTTCACCAATGATATTGTAAGCCGGGTTTGGTTTTATTTCTTTTACTACGATCTGCGGAACAGCAACCGGATTGGATTTTAGCGTGGTTATTTTTTCAGGTGTTGTCTCTGTTTTAGGATTCTCGTTAGCAACGCTTATTTTTTCATTCGGTTTCAGAAAGATCTTTTGGTCCCTGTCTTTTAATGTAACCTCTATCGATCCTTTTAACAATGCAGCTTCTGCAAATTTTTCATCGCTGTATGAACGAACATTAAAAGTAGTGCCTATTACCTTAATATCCATCTTTTTTGTATGAATGATAAAAGGTTTTGATTCATTCCTGGTTACGTCAAAGTAGGCTTCACCATTAAGCGAGACTTCGCGCAGGTCTTTATTAAAAGTAGAGTTATTGTAATCAAGACTTGAACCGGCATTTAACCACACCTGTGAACCGTCGGGTAACACGATCTTACTACGGTTACCATTTTTAGTTACAACCGAACTGATCTCCTGCGTAGCGGCGGCAACCGCATTCTTTTTCCACGGAAAAAAATATAATGCTCCGGATACGCTTATGATCAACGCAGTAAAAGAAATAATGGTTAAACGTTTTGTCCAAAAGGACATCTTTGGAGAAAATACTGAACGCAATAACGATGGCTTGTCATCCGCGAACTCCCCACTTACAACATTTGTGTCCGCTGTGTCTTTTGATTCATCCGTAAAAAACTCGTCCTTATATTTCATCACATGACGCATATAAGCGCCTTCATTTGCAAAATTGCCGCGCCGGGAACCCTGTTCCCACATTTCGGTGATCAAATCGGCCTGGTGATGAAGACCCGGGTTGCTTACAAGGATAGCCTGAAGTTCATCTAATTCAGTTTCAATAGCCTCATTAGCAAGCTTTTTAGAAAGTAAGTGCCAGAATCGTTGGTTGCTTTCGTTATCCATTCGTTACTATGGACAATTATTTCCGGCTGTACCCCCAAAGACTCTGAAACTTTTTTAACTGTGCCTGAAGGTGTAGCGAACGGCTCCGCTTATCTTTTTCAGGGCAATTGAGATTTGATTTTCAACGGTACTTTCAGTGATACTGAGCAGTTGTGCGGTTTGTTTGTAAGAAAGACCATCTTCTTTTACAAGCGTAAAAATGAGCTTGCATCTTGGGGGCAGGTCATTAATGGCTGTCTTCAGTTTGAGGTTCATTTCCCGGGTTATCATCGCGGCACCAGGGTCGGCAAAAGGATCTTCAACCTCGATCTCAACCATATCAAGATCGGTGAGGTTTTCACGATGAAGTTTCTTAAGATAATTGAAAGTGGTGTTTTTTGCAGAAACATAGAGATAAAGTTTAAGATTCTTTATCTCTTCCATCTTCGTCCGGCGACGCCAGATATTTATAAAAACATCTGAAACGATCTCATCGGTCAGTTCTTTGTTTTTGGTAAAGCCCATGACAAAGCGTGACAGTTTTGCGTAAAACTGAATAAAAAGCTGCCGGTACGCAAGCTGGTCGTCGTTGGCGATTCTTTCGCCAAGCCGGGTAAGAACATCTTTATCCATAAGCAAGCAGATGGCTAAGTTAAAATTATTCACGGAATTGCCGGCTTTTTTGTTACCAGAGGCAAAGAAAATTACCAGTGGTTTCATTTATCAATTTATTTAGGATTATGGTATTTTCAGACGCCTAACTTTGTTTTCAAAATTTCAAAAAATGGGCACGACAAAACGAACCAACCATGAAATAGATTACCTGATCCGCGGCGAAGAAATGCAATGCGTGGAAATAGAACTTGACCCCAGCGAAACGGCGATAGCTGAGGCTGGCAGCTTTATGATGATGGACGAAGGAATTCAAATGGAAACGATATTTGGTGATGGAAGAGGACAGGAGAAAGGATTTTTTGGAAAACTGATGAGTGCAGGCAAAAGGGTGCTTACGGGTGAAAGCCTTTTTATGACAACATACACGAATGCTGGCCAGGGAAAAAAGAAAGTAACATTCGCCTCACCTTACCCTGGTAAGATAATTCCAATGGATCTCCAGGTATTGGGTGGTAAAATGATCTGTCAAAAGGACTCCTTTCTCTGTGCTGCAAAAGGTGTGTCTGTAGGGATCGAGTTTCAGCGAAAACTTGGGACAGGTTTGTTTGGTGGCGAAGGTTTCATCATGCAAAAACTGGAAGGTGACGGGTTGGCTTTTGTTCATGCAGGTGGTCATGTAATGGAACGTTTACTTCAGCCCGGCGAGCTTTTAAAGATCGATACCGGTTGCATCGTAGCATTTACTCCAAGCTGTGATTACGATATTCAATTTGTCGGGGGTATAAAAAATACGTTGTTTGGCGGTGAAGGTTTATTCTTTGCAACCTTGCGTGGTCCCGGTAAAGTGTGGATACAATCATTACCGATCAGCAGGTTGGCAGGAAGAATTCTCGCGTATGGAACGTAAAAACGTAAGGAGGAAGGAAGCCTTCTGGGTGGTATTGGGAATCTGTTAGATGGGGACGGCGTATAAAGGAAATTCCAACTTATAAAATTCCAAATTCCAGGTAAGCTGCAAATAATAAAGAAGCGATGCCGTCCAAGCATCGCTTCTTTAATGGAGAGAATAAGAATCAATTAAAAAGCCTTTGTCGCACCTTTAGGTTTTCCATCAACATCAAGCTCAATGATCGGGTAACCCAATTTTTTTACTCCTTCTTCTGTTTTAGCTTTATCACCGACAAGAAGAATATTCATTTTAGAAGTGTTGATCCATTTTTTAGCGAGCGCATCTATTTCAGCCTTTGTCATATTTGCTAAGATCTTATTTTGCTGATCAACATAGTCTGCAGGTAAATTATATTCAAGCATCTGGCCAATAAATCCAGCTTTTTGGAAAGGTGTTTCATAAGCCAGAGCATCACGTTGTCCCAATGAATTTTTCATGAACGTTATTTCATCTTCTGTAATGCCACTTGTTGAATAATCTTTCAATTCCTGCATTACTTCGATCAATGCACTATCGGTAGCGCCACCTTTGATGCCGGAGCTGAATGCAAATTCACCGCTGTGTTTATCGCCCGTAAAGGCAGTGCGTGCACCATATGTCCAGCCTTTATCTTCACGAAGATTAATATTTACACGACCATTGAAACCCCCACCCAACGCAAAGTTCATAAGTCTTGCACGATAGAACTCCCCTGTTGCATCATACTTCAGATCGGTTTTGTAACCAACTCTGAATTCAGTTTGTGCGGCTTTTGGAAAATCTACCATAAACACTTTTGTCATATCAACAGGTTTGGCCTCCGGTATTGAAGGCAGATCAATTTTTTTGTTAGGTAATCTTTTCAGGAAAGCAAGTTTCGGAACGATCTCGTCTTCTTTTATATCACCTACTACTACCACATTCACACCCTGGCTGGTCATATAATTATCATAATAATGCTGCACATCCTTTAATGTAAAATTCTTCACTGTTTCTTCGTCGCCATCTTCGGCAACACCAAGAATGTGCTTGTCACCATAATTCACTTTTGCAAATACTGCTGTGGCAACAGTTGCCGGTTGTGTTTTTGCGATCTTGAATCCTTCAACAGTTTGTTTTTTTATACGGCTAAATGCATCTTCAGTGAATTTTGGATTGAAGATTCTCTCTTCCAATAATCGTAAGGTGGCATCAATATTCTTTTTCAATGATTGCACCTGGAAATTAATATCATCAAGTCCGCTCGATACATTTATAGAACTTCCCAGCTTTTGCAATTCGCGGCTCATTTGTTCTGCTGTGTAATTCTTTGTATCCTCATTCATCATATCTGCAAAGAATGAAGCTATGCCCGCCTTATCGAGTTGGTTTGTCTGTAAAATATGCCCACCTGGGATACTTATTCTCAATGTTACCGTCGGCAGTTCTGTGTTTTGCGTGCCAATTGCCCTGATTCCATTTCCAAGATCTGTCTTCCAGAATGCGGGAACTTTTACCACAGGATTTGGTCCACTACCAGGCATCTTACTACGATCGAATTTATCTTTTGCCTTTACATATTTTAATCCTTCATAACCATACTCAGGAGCCACGTAACCTTCTTTATTGATCACGAAATTGCTTTCAGCTGTTGTCAGTTTATCCTGGTCTTTTGGTAACACACTCAATACAACCGGGTGCTTTGACCTGATGTATTGATCATACACTCTCATCACATCTTCTTTCGTTACGGACTGGTACATTTTTATCAGCTTGCCGATCATATTTGGGTTGCCCGTGAATGTCTGGAATTGTGCCAGCTGTGATACTTTACCAGCGACACTTTGTAATCCATTAATGACCTGTGCTTCTATGCCGCCTTTGAATTTTTCAATGTCTTCATCAGTTACGCCTCTTTTTTCAAAAGTTTCCAATGCGTTTGTCAGTGCGAAGTACATTGCTGCAAGTGATTTACCCGGATAAGGCGCCACCTGGAAAGTGAATTCACCTGATAATTCAGATGCCTGGCTAAAAGCATTTGCCTGTAAAGCCACCTGCTTTTTTACCAGCTCCTGGTATAAAATTGAGTTGTTACCCTGACCCAATACCTGTGCAAGACAAGCAAGCGCTCCCATATCCTCACTGTAAATAGGAACCGTGGGATATGACTTAAAAAGACGCGGGATCTTTGCGTAGTTATCAGTATAAGAAACAAAGCGATGACTATTTACCTCGGGGACCATTACCGGCATTTCTTCAACTTTGGGCCCCCGGGGAATTGCACCAAAATATTTTTCAACCAGCTTCACGATCTCTTTTGGATTTACATCACCGCCAATAGTGATCGCTGCATTGTTTGGTCCGTACCAGCGCAGGAAAAAGTTCTTAAGGTCATTTACATCTACGCTATTAAGATCTTCAATGTACCCGATCGTCAGCCAGCTGTAAGGGTGACCATATGGGTACATGTTCTTTGAAATATACTCTCCTGCCAAACCATAAGGACGGTTATCATAATTCTGTCCTCTCTCATTTTTTACAGTAGCTCTTTGCACTTCAAACTTTTGTTGCGTTACCGCATCAAGTAAAAAGCCCATCCTGTCTGCTTCGAGCCAGATCATTTTTTCCACCTGGTTGCTTGGCACCGTTTGAAAATAATTGGTGCGGTCACGGTTAGTACTTCCATTTAAAGTACCGCCGCTTTCAGTTACGATCTTAAAATGCTGTTCATCGCCTACATGATCACTTCCCTGGAACATCATGTGCTCAAAGAAATGGGCAAAGCCCGATTTGCCGATCTCTTCTCTTGCCGAGCCGACGTGATAAGTAACGTCAACATGTGCTACAGGATCACTATGATCCTCGTGAATGATAAGTGTCAAGCCATTGGAGAGAACATATTTTTCATAAGGGATCACAAGTTCATCTCCCTTTTTGGTTACTTTCTCCACAAGTTTTGTCTGGGCTGTTGCTGCACCGGCAAAACATAAAAACAGCAAAATCGTGATAAGTAGTCTTGATTTCATACAGAAATATTTTAAAGGACAGGAAAGTTAAAGAAATCCGGCTGGCAATGATTCGCCATTTATCATTTTATTGCCCTAAACAAACAAATAGCCGGCTGGAACCGGCTATTGCGTGGATAAATAGTAGTGGCTTTTGATCAATTCGAGGCCCCCGGGTAACTTGTTGCCAGTGACAACTCGTACTCATCTTTCAATTTCAATTTTTGAATCAGTTGTCGCAACTCCATAGAATCTTTTGATTTTTGATAAACCTGGTCATGAGCAAGTAATACCAGGTGATCAGTAGATCTTGTTTTTTTGTTATTAAATACACTATCGATCTGTCTTATTACTTCATCAGCAGTATTTTTTACAGAAAGATCTTTATGATCGTAATGCCATTCGAGGTCCCAACCCATCACAGTAAATCCTGCTTTTTGCAATGAATCAACGGCGGCTTTACTTTTTTTCAGGTCGGTGAATTGAATGCTATCCATTCGCCACATATTTCGTCCCGGTGTTCTTACAATAGTGTTGTTTAATTGAAGACTATCCTGTGCCCGTTGGAAATCATTAACCACACTATCAGGTGATTTATAAAATGATTCATACTTATTGTGGGCATGAGTATAACTATGATTACAAATGTCAATACCCTGCGTCGCAAGCAAGCTGTCCCATGTTATGTTTTGATTCACGCTTGCATAAACATGTTCGCCGACAATAAAAAATGTAACCGGGATCTTTTCGTCTTTAACGATGTCAAGTACGTTGCGGGTGCCTTTGTTGGGCCCGTCGTCAAACGTCAGGTAAATTTTTTTCTTTTTCTCCGAAGGTCGCGAAGGACTC
>JAICPX010000074.1 GCA_025929635.1 Chitinophagaceae bacterium | reverse complement strand
CTGAATTTGATAGCCACTCATATTTGTCTCTGTTTGTGATGTCCACTTCAGTGCTACTTCAGTTGCTTTTTTCCGCTGACCAGTAAGCACAACACCGGTAGCGCCATCAGGATTCACCACATTATCATTTGCCAAGGTTTGTAATGCCAGGTTACTCATTCCTGTTTTTTCTACATAGTTAGCGTTTGTGTTACGTATTGTTTGCGACATATTGTTCCAGTCTGTTCCGCTATTATTGCTTTTGTAGATCACAAGTGAATTTTCGCTTTGTCCATTCAACTCGGTGTCAAAATATTTGAGGCGTAGCGTTGCATTCAGACTGGTGTTGTTTGTTGGTGTAATCAGGTAATAGCGATTAACACTGTTTGCCAAACCTGTTCCGCTTTGTGCCGTATGACCACGTTGAATAGTAACAGCGCCAAGATCAGCGTTGCTTGTAATCGTTGCGCCAAGATTTCCTGCGTTCACGCCGGCAGGGGCATTCATGTCTTGCGTGATCTCAACAAAACCACCATTTGATCCTATGATCCTGTTATTCTCCGATTCACTGATGATCATTGCGGATGGATTCATGAGAATATTGTTTCCATTAAGGTCAAGTTGACCGGAAATAAATATGAGCGAAGAATTTATATTGATACTGCGGTTGAGTAATAGTTTGGCACCATTGGTTTTGTTTACTTCCAAAATGCCGATCATGGGCAGGCTGCTTCCTTTAATAGCTGATGGTTGTGTGCCGGAGAACCTAAAGCTGCCTTCACTGGTTGACTGGTTGATAGAGCCGTCATTTTCCAGGTCCATGTCAGTAAGGACGATTGCTGCGCCTCCTGCAGTTTTTATCGATGTGCCTGTGGACACTTTCATTACATTCTGGGCTTCCATGAAGAGCCCCGCAAGCATCAGCATAATTGTTATAATTGATTTCATGATCTTTAATTTGTGGACAATGATAAAATCATTTACCTGTCTTATAGTTATTGCTTTACTAAACGGTTTATGTGATTTAGTAAATGGTAACCAGTCACAATGATCTTACATAAGCTATTTCTGAAGTAACGCCATTTCTTTCAAGTATTATCTGGGCCAGGTAGAAACTCTCCTGCAACCTACAATCCTCATACGGTTCCTTTGAAGTTTTATACCCTTCGCTAGTACAAACCGGCCATTCGCTAAGTATTACTTGATACCGGTTAACGGGTGAAGTAATATTGAGTCAGGAAACAAAAAACAATGACCATCCTGCTGATCACATTGTTAATAATGAAGCTGAGAAAATGGAAGCAGAAAAGACAATTGAAATGGCAGCAAACTCTTGCCAGCAAAGGGATCGGTTTCAGGACAAGGATCATGCAGGTGCTAGAAGATGTTACGCTTATCGACGGCTATAAAAAGATACATTTTATTGCAATGATAAGAGTGAATGGCAAAAATGGTTGTTATAAAATGCACACATGGATCAAACCCGGTGAAACTCCGCATCCGGGTGAAAGAGTGATGATACGCTACCGGCCCGGTACGCATCATGTTTTGATAAAACAAATTGCGGCATAGATCGACTTCTCACTTATTCCAATCATAAACCTTCTCATGGCAGTAGTTTTGGTTGCCCCGGAAACGGGGCCTTCTTTTTTTGAAACATTTCAAATGGAATTTGCCACCGTTCAACGTATGGAATACGCTTTTATGCCAGAAATACTTTTTATCCTATCGATCCCAATTCATCTTTGTAGCGTGAAATAAAAAATACCAATGAAAGATTCCGACATTTTATTAATTAAGAGGAGCTGGAGATTTTTCAGGGAGATGGATCCTGCGGTAGTGGGCGACGTCTTTTATAGCAAGCTTTTTTCCCACAATCAATCTCTGCGAAAAATGTTTCCGGGTAACATGGATCAGCAATACCAAAAGCTTATAAGAATGATCAATCTGATCATTGGAAGACTTGATAACCTGGATGAACTAACGGAAGAGATCCATGCAATGGCACACCGGCATGTTCAATATGGGGTTCGCCCGGGTCATTATAAACTGGTAGGTGCTGCTTTGATATGGACCCTAAAACAGGGATTGGGCAAAGACTGGACCCCCGAAATGGAACGGGCCTGGACCAAATGTTACACATTGATATCCGAATCGATGATAATGGCTTCACAAATGAAGTCTGAAGCATGAGGTCAGAAGTCGGATGAGTTCCAGGACTTCTGCATTGATCAAGGTTCGGGAAATCAGATCGGACTTCGGATTTCAGACTTCGGACTTCGTACTGATGGTTGTTTTAAATAAAAAAGTGGCTCACGTGAGCCACTTCCAACAAATCCGGCATACCGTCATTACTGTTTTGCCATATCCATCTTGCCACCGTCAGAAGCATTATTATCATATCCCCATGTGCCGGTCATCTTTTGGGTTGCAGGATCATAGGTACCGGTTACAGAATATTTGCTATAGGGTGTGAATAGCATAGTGTACGTTGCTGATAATGTGTTGCCGTTTACGGTCCACGTACCCTGGCCCTTCACATTGCCAGTTGAGGCGCTTATTTCCTGGAAAATTCCGTTAGGAGAAACTTTGAAAATAAAGTCGAGATCAGGAGTGTCATTACCAAATCCATACTTGCCGACATAAGTACCTTCAACAGGTGAGGGGGCAACATCATCTGAGTCTTTGTTGCAGGCAACAAAACCAGTTGCGAATACAAGGGCGATCAACGCCATTTTTACTTTTTTCATTTTGTTCTTGTTTAATAGTTAATGGTTATTAATTAGAGAGGAAATATTTTGATGGGCAAATTGTTTTTCGTTGTTCTTTGTAGAGACAAGGCGTGCCTTGTCTCTACAAACACCATTATTGAAGTTTCTTTAATTGTTCAATTTCGCGTTTCAGATCTTCGATCATTTTCTGCTGTTCTTGTATGGCTTTTACCAATGGAACAACAAAATCGCTATAGCGAAGCGCATAGGTTTGTTTGGTCTCGTCTTTTGGTTTATCAATACCGCTGAAATTGTAATCGAGGGATTTCGCTGCCTGTTCAACTTCCTGTGCCATAAAACCTGTATACATTTCGTTTTTCTTGTCGGCATTTAACACTTGTTGTTTCTTTTCCGCAGGAAGCCCTTTTGAGTTAAACTCATTGATGGCGTCAACATTCAAGGTGTAAGTAACGGGGCGCAGTTTATTGATAAAGGCAAGACCCGGTACATTTTCTTGTACATTTTGTTTAAAACGACCATCGCTGAAATTGCTCCAGTTGGCAAAACCTCCGATAGACGTGACTGATGAATTGCCGATTACTACTTTGTTGTTTGCGTTTACTATAGCATTAGCACCAATTGATGTTGCATTTGTCAGGTTGTCTGATGTTACATCTGCATTATATCCAATGCTTGTATTGTAATTTCCTTTTATATTGCCCGTTAAAGCTGAATTTCCAAGTGCTACATTAAAGCTGCCTTCTGTATTTGCATTCATGCTCTGATAACCGATTGCAGTATTTTGATTTCCCAACGTATTAGCTGTAAGACTAAGTGCTCCGAAGACGCTGTTGCGCGAACCGGTTGTATTGTTATTGCCTGCAGAATATCCTAATGCACTATTATAGACACCTGAAGTATTGGCTGAAAAAGTTCCTGATCCTAATGCCGTATTGTAACTGCTGGTGCTCAAACGCAGCGCTTCGTAGCCTACAGCGGTACTGTTAGTTCCGGATTGATTTACCGATAGTGTAGATGCACCTATTGCTGTATTGTTTTGACCGTTCCAATTGGCAAAAAGTGAAGCCGAGCCCAACGCCGTGTTGTTGTTTCCAAATATATTATTCATCAATGCACTATTTCCAATTGCTGTATTTTCCGTGCCGGTCGTATTGGCATACAAGGAGCCTCTGCCAATAGCGATATTATGAGTACCTATAGTATTGCTGCTCAGAGCACCCAAGCCAACGGCAATGTTGTCATAACCTGTTATATTGTTACGAAGGGCGTGTGCTCCGATGGCCACATTATCGTCACCTTCCGTATTATTAGTAAGAGCAAGGTTACCTATCGCAACATTATGACTTCCGTTTGTGTTTGCAAATAATGCTTTTGATCCGATAGCTGTGTTACCAATTGCATGACCGGGAGCAAAAGCATCAATACCATTATGGAACAAAGCAGAGTCTCCGATTGCAACCAGGTTGCTGCGATTAGTATTATTGTATAAGGCTTTTGGTCCTATGGCAACATTACTAAAGCCGCTATTATTCATACCGCTATGCTTGCCCCATAACACAGATCCATTGGTGTCAAGTAGTCCGTAATGCTCATAATTTACTTTGAATCTTAATGACTCATTATCCGTAGTACCAATAAAATCACTTGATGAGTTTGTCCCATTGTTACCAGATAATTTCCAGTTAACACCGCTGCCTCCTCCAACGGATCCGCTAAGATTTGTCCACGTGCTGCCATTATAGAACCAAAAACTATTCGTATCAGTATCATAGACTAACAATCCCGCAGCCGGCGAAACAATAGCTGTACGTTGTTGAGTTGTCATGCGGGGGATCAATACTCCTTTACTGGAACTTTTTATATCGAGCATAGCGCTGCTGTTGGCAACTGACCCATCCGTATTGATAGCCACATTCTGACCATTCGTTATGGTAAAAAAGAAAATTGCAAATAGGAAATAAATAAGCTGTTTCATGGTTGTTGTTTTTTTATAATAAGGAATCTAATTCGATGAGTAGTTGAAGCAGTTTGCCTTTGCCCACATCTTTGGAGAAAAACTTATTGGCCTGTAATGCCACATAGCTTTTAGGAAAACCGGTACGGGGATCCTCCGATTCTTCAAGAATATTTGGCAGGTAAACGAACTGGAGCCAGTCGGCAAACTCCTGGTGATTATTGATGTCATGTTTATCATAATCCATTACCCAATCCGGCATATTTTTTTTCAGCAAGCCGTTTTGTTTCAACTCTTCTCTTATTTCTTTGATCTTTTCTTTTAAAGTATTATCGCCATTCATTCTTTCAAATTTCCTGTAAAACTATTCGGTGTGATTACCGATGACAACGATCAAAAAGCCAACGGGTAAAACCAGTTATGCAATGGCTTTTCCGGTAAGGGATTATCCAACGGTATCAACCAATGATGAAACGGTAAATGGTTGCAGAAAAACTGATGTACTTTTATACAAGTAATCTCGAGCGGGTGAAAAAAAATCTCTTCTTTAGAAAATTATTTTTATTTGTTGTTCAAATAAACATTTGCGTCCATTGTTTGAATGCACAGCCTCTTTCTTTTCGTCATCTTGATGTCAATGACGGTCTTGCGACAAATGTGGCAGCGCTGGTATGTTTTGACCGGAATGGTTCGCTTTGGTTTTCTACCGGCGAAGCCATTAATCTTTATGACGGCAATAATATAACCCAGTTCCACTGGAAAAACAACCCTTTTATCCCGCAATCCGAGTGCAGTTTTCTTTCTGTCGATAGTTACAACCGTGTATGGGCTTCCTATGGAGGTGACCTGATCATGATTGATGAAAAACGGCGGGCGCAGCGGTATTACCTGGCCGACAGCTTAAAGGAATTAAAGATTTCGAACTGTTTTGAAATAGTAGGATTGGGAATGGTAGCTTTTACAAATAAAGGATGTTATTATACGAATGATATTGATAAGAACTGGACTCGCTTTTTGTGGATGGATAGTGTGATCAGTAAACGACCGGCAGGTTATGTAAACCGCTTTGATTCATCCACTATTTTTTTAAGAAAGGGAACAAAACTGTTTTTAGCAAATCTTAAAACAAGGTCTATTTTATTCTCTATCGATATACCTGAAGCGGCAAATGCCTGCAGGATCAGTGATGATGAGATATTGCTTGGTTTATCCTACAAGTGGTTATTGTACCGGATTTCACTTTCGCAAAAGAAAATAGTCAGGACTTATTCAGGGAATACTGACCAGTCTGGTAAACCGATCATGGCCGAATTGCTTACAATCCAACAGGCCGCCAATAACAAAGTCTACATTGCCACACGTTATAGTGGCCTGGTTGAGTTTAACCCATCTAATGATAGTTTTTTTGTTCACCGTTATGATTTTTATTCCAAACAATCCATTTCAACCGATAATCTCCGCTATTTGGCAACAAACAGGGATGGATATCTTGTTGTCACATCACGGGCTGGTTTGAATATTACGAATGTATTCCAGCCTTCGTTTACTTCCATCGAATATTTCAAAGAACCTGGGGGAAGAATTATTGATGATGGAGTAGTATCAATCCTGCAGGACAAAACGAAAAAGTTATGGGTGATGACGCAAAACGAACTTTTTACATGGAGGATAGGTGATGAGTATGTCAAACCATTATTGAAATTGAAAGATATTCCTGCCATTGAAATATTCGTAGCGCCGGGTCTTCCGGATCTTGATCCATTTGGGAGGATATGGGTTTCCTATATGGGTTATGGTATCATTATTTTTGATGAGCAGGGTAATATAGTCAAAGAATTAAGGGAAGGCAATGAAAGCAAGCCTGGCAATTTACCGGATGATGTTGTCCGGGTGATTCGACAACTAAAGAATGGCAAAATGATGATGGGAACGACCAATGGCGTTTTTATAATGGATCCTCTAACCTATAAAATTGATAGCGTTGGCTGGCGACCACTGATTGAAGCGATGCTGCGGAAAAGGATAGTCGATATCCTGGAGGATGGAAAACATATCTGGCTGACTACTTCGCCTGCCGGGGCTGTTTACAAGTACGATACGACCACAGGGAAAATAGATATTTATTCTACCCGGGAAGGAGTAGTTTCTTTAAGAAACTATTTACTGGCAAGGGATAAAATGGGAAATGTTTATGCGAGCAGCTTTAATGGGGTTAGTGTCATAAGTCCCGGTGGTAAGCTGAAACGGATAGACGAGAAAACAGGGTTGACAGATCTACGTGTTGAAGCAATAGTTACTGATGACAGTGGTTATGTATGGATGACAAACACAAGTTCATTGATACGTTATAACCCGGTACACAATCAATTCGATTATTTCAATGAGCAACATGGAATTAATAAAACAGGATTTCAAATCACGCCTGTCTGCAAGACTGAATCCGGAGAATTGATTTTTGGATTGAACCGTGGAATCGTCATCGTTGACCCTAACCAGGTAAAGGCGCGACAACTTCCGGTGCGGTTTTCAATCTACCGGACCAATATTGATAACTCAATAGAGTTTTGTTCAGGTTCTTCTGCGATCAATTTACCATATAGCAATGGTAAAGTTAGTTTCAGCTACCTGCACTCGGATCTGATTTCGGGTAATCGGCTGTTTTATCGTTATAAAATGGAGGGGATCGATACTGCGTGGTCCACACCGACAAAAAATCATCTTATTGCTTATAATCTTCGGCCCGGCAACTATAAATTCCAGATGCAGGCATCTTATAATGAAACGAATTGGATCAACTTTCCTGAGACAGTCAGGATCAACGTCGCTGCTCCTTTCTGGCAACAGTGGTGGTTTTATGCCTTGATCGGTATAATTGCTGTGAGTGTAACTACGGTAGTATATAAATATATCCAGTCATCCAAAACACAGAAGAGAAAACTGGAGCAATTAAACAGGATGATGAATGAATCAAGACTGATGGCGATCCGTTCCCAAATGAATCCGCATTTTATATTTAACAGCCTGAATGCGATCCAGGAAAGCATAGTAATGCAGGATTTTGACACGGCCTATCAATACCTGTCGAAATTTTCAAAACTCCTGAGACAGGTATTGAATAACTCGGAGAAAGACTTTATACCGTTGAAAGATGAAATTGAAGTAAACCAGCTTTACCTGGAATTGGAATCGTTGCGGTTCAAAAGATCATTTAACTATTCATTGTCCGTTGAAGATAATATAGACCCGGAAACAATAAGATTTCCTTCGTTATTGCTTCAGCCTTTTATTGAAAATGCTATATGGCACGGTCTGATGCATAAACAAGGAGAGAAGAAGCTTGATATTTCTTTTTTCCTTGAGAACAATCACCTTGAATGCGTGATCGAGGATAATGGAATTGGAAGGGAAAAATCAGCAGAGATAAAGAAAAATAAATTGGGTTCACAATATTTTGAATCGAAAGGCACCAAATTGTCCGGTCAAAGGATACACTTATTGAATGAAACGGGGCATGCAAAAGCCAGTATCCGGATTGATGACCTGAAAAATGAAAGAGGCGAAGCAAAAGGAACAAAAGTGACGCTAAAGCTACCACTCGATTATAAACCTTAGCTTATGACAAGAATATTAGTTGTAGACGATGAAGCAGCTGCCAGCAATATTTTAAGAATGCTGATTGAAAAACACATCCCTGCTTCAAAAGAAGTCAAAACCTGCAACACTCCCGAAGAAGCCCTGGAAATAATTCCTGTCTGGCAACCAAATTTGTTAATGCTTGATATTGAAATGCCAAATATGAATGGATTTGACCTGTTAAATCGGGTGGGCAATTCAGATTTCGATGTGATCTTCACAACGGCTTACGACAAATATGCGATCAAAGCTATTCGTTTCAGCGCATTGGATTATTTATTGAAGCCTGTTGATATTGCAGAATTGCAAAATGCGGTCAACAAGCACATAATTAAAAAATTTCAACCTCCTCAGGAGCAGCAAAAGCTGGTTTCAAATCTTATTAACAACCTTCAGCAAAAAGACCAAACGGGGTTTAAACTGGCCCTTTCGACAACTGAAGGCGTATTCTTTTTTATTCCGTCTGAAATTGTGAGGTTGGAAGGAGAAAATAACTATACCCGTTTCTATTTTGCCAACCAGAAGCCGATGCTCGTTTCGAGAACCTTGAAGGAATATGAAGATATTCTTACCGAGCATGATTTTATTCGTGCACATAAGTCACACCTGGTAAATAAAAAATTTGTAAAGCACCTTGATAAAGAAGGATTGCTTTGGCTTACAGATGGCTCACACATTGCTGTTTCACGAAGAAAAAAAGAAGAAGTTTTGAAGGGACTAAGCACCCGGTAAAAATTACAACACAAATTTTTGATCACTGTCAAGTTGAATGTTTGACCGTATAGCGGCATAATAAATGCGGTGATACAGAAAACTTGTTTATATAGAATTTTTTTTCTTCACGTTGAATTATAACTACTGTTTTGGTATATCTTGTCGGCGTCCTTAACCAAATGAATATGCTGACTGCTAAAGAGATTGCCCTTGTAAAGAAAAGCTGGCTAACCATTAGAAAAACAGATCCCCTGATCATTTCAAATGAATTTTATGGTAAGCTTTTCTATGATAACCCGGAATTGAGGAAAATGTTTCCGCAAAGTATGGAAGGGCAATATGGCAAGCTTATCGATATGCTCAATACCATCATTGAACGGCTGGAAAAGCTGGATGACTTAAAAGGGGATATTTTCCAGATGGCAAATCGCCATGTGAATTATGGAGTGATGCCTGAGCATTATAATATGGTTGGTAAAGCTTTGCTTTGGACATTACAGAAAAATTTAGGCAATGAATGGAATGCCGAGCTTAGAACAGCATGGGTGAACTGCTACGCCGTTTTATCCGGAACGATGATTGCTGTTACTGCCAGGTAAAACTTGCTATTGATAAACTAGTTTCGACAAAAGAATCCGCCCCGGTTTTTGGTGCAGGAAAGATGCAGAATAGAAAATCACTTATTTTGCCGGGGATATTTTCACTCATGAGTTTGCTGCAATTCATAACCTATGCCGGTACGTTTGTATTTGCTCTAACGGGAGCTTTTAAGGCAAGAGCGTATAAAATGGATGTATTTGGTGGCACCGTATTGGCGTTTGTTACGGCTTATGGTGGCGGCACCCTGAGGGATCTGTTTATCGGAATCCGACCGGTGAACTGGGTCAACGACAATTTTGCATTGATACTTGTGTTTGCCGGTACGGCATTTACTTTTTTGCTAAAGGAAAACGTCAATCGTTTCAAGCGCACTATATTTTATACTGATGCTATCGGACTTGGTTTATTTACTGCATGGGGTATTGAAGTGGCGCTAAGAAATGGACTCAATGATATTTATTCATTAGTGATGGGAGTGCTCACGGCTACTTTTGGTGGTTTGATTGCCGACGTTATCTGCAGCGCTATTCCTAATTTACTAAAGAAAGGCGAGCTATATGCTACAGCTTGTGCTATTGGTGGCGGTGTCTATCTATTGCTGAAACGGACACCCCTTGAGTACAATACCAATCTTGCTATTTGTGTGATCGTTGTGGTAGGCATTCGCATTTATTCAAAAAGAAAACGATTAACCCTGCCTGATATTTGATCATTGCTGTTGTTGCTGCATTTCCAGATACCTCCTGTAAGAATTTGTTTGCGGTGCGGGATTTTTGGTTTTATAGCTGAAGACCGGTGGAAGATTTGTCACTTCCTCTTTTTTTGATTCCCCGTTCCTGATGGTCACAGATACTTCCAGTGTATGTTCTGATGACCCCTTGTATGTTCCTTTTACGGGAGTACAGTCAGTAAAATGCCTGCCGATCGCCAATCTTACGTGACGATCATTGGCGATACAGTTATTGGTTGGGTCCAGGCCCATCCAACCATAAAATGGTATACATACTTCTACCCACGCATGGGTGGCGCCCTCACCCCGCAACTCGTGGTCCTTCGGGCATATATAGCCGCTTACATACCGTGCCGGTATTCCTACCCTGCGAAGCATTACTAATAATATGTGTGCAAAATCCTGGCAAACACCCGCTTTCAATTTCCAAATTTCATCCGGGCTGGTTTCAACGGTAGTAACGCCCTTGCGGTATGCAAAGTTTTCGTACACATATTTTGATAAAAGCCGCGCAGTTTCAAAGGGAGACAAAGAACGGTCAACTAATGAGTCTATTACTTTGCTCACCTCATTTTCGAATTCAAAATTCTCCAGCATCATAAAGTCCATATAGGGAAACTGATCGACCAATTATGTTAATTTTTCCCATTGATCTCTTATTGAATGGTTTGTTTCCGGTAAGATTGCCGGCATTACTTCTATCTCCACATCGGATTGAATCACCAGCTCAGTTATCGGCATGATTACAGAGAATACACCGATCCTGTTTCCAAAATAGTCAACAAATTCTTCAAGATCGGGTTTATGGGAAATATGTAATTCATGTTTTTTCAAAACCTGCTGTGCATCCTGGATCGGGTAAAGCATCAGTTGATTAGCACAATCAATAACGGGTGATGCGTATCTGTATCGTGTAATGTGTTTGATGTGGTACGAGGTCATTTCAACATTGGATTTTTATGAGTTCCCAAAATAATATTGACTAAAGTTATTTGATATTTCCAGAAGTTCACGCCTGGTTTGCAAAAGGAATTGTTGCAAATATTTTCCTTCATTTACTTCAAGGCGGCTGTATTTAACGTTGGTTGTCAACCGCCCGATCAAAAACTCAAGCTGTTCATAATTTTCCGGTAAGCTTTCATTTTTCAACCTTGCAAAATAACGGCTGATCTGCTGCAGGCAATAGACAATTGAGTGCGGGAATAGATCACTGTATAAAACCTGCTGCAGCACATGGCCAGGTTGCATATTACCACGATAGGTCCTCATATAAAATTCGTAACCGGACAATGAATACAATAAATACCTCCATTGAGGCGCTTCATCAGGCAAATGCAAATTATAATTTACCTCGGCAAGTTTGATATTGATCATATCAGCAGAGACAATGGTACGTTCCAGGAATTTTCCGATGTTTAAAAAATTAAATCCTTCTTCGCGGCTCATCGTAATATCGACTGTACCGTGGTACAACATGCCTTGCCGGATCAGCATATCAAGCGCAGTCAAAGGATCACCAAAAGAAACCTGTTCCTGGATGCTCCTGTCACGGATCAAATGATAGTACTCGTTCAGGCACTGCCATACTTCTTTTGTGATATGATCCTGTACGGCTCTCGCGTTTTCCCTCGCCTGGGTAACATTATTTATGACAGAACTATTATTTTCTTTATCATGAAGTAAGTGCTCCAAAACTTTTTGCGAAGAATATTCCAGTTCATCTATTTGTTTTGGCGGCATGCCGCCATAGGTGAGCAATACGGAGCGCCAGCTAAAGCCACGTTCCTCGCTCTGCGAAGCCACGTAATTAGTACGCAACAGGCGAAGCATTCCATTGGTCCGTTCCATATAACGCGCCATCCAAAAGATCGAATCTGCAACTCTGCTTAGCATAGCACTTGCGAGGACTGCGAGCCAGCGGCGAAGCAGGCCGAAGCAATCTCCTCAATTTTATTGTTTTTATATTATGTTACCAGCTTCAGTAATTCTTATCATCTTCTGTTGCGTCGCGCCGCAGGCGCTCCTTTGGAGCACTCTTGTACGACAAGTAATTCTATTCACCATTGACTACTCACCATCTCACTTTCCCAGCACCCATGTATCCTTGCTTCCACCCCCTTGTGACGAATTCACCACCAGCGATCCTTCACGCAAGGCAACTCTCGTCAGTCCTCCGGGCACGATATCAATTCCATCTGGTCCATACAATGCGTAAGGTCTCAAGTCAACTCTTCTTGGTTGCAAAACACCATTTATATAACAAGGCGAAGATGATAAGTTGATGATTGGCTGCGCAATAAAACTTCGTGGGTCTTCTTCAATTGCTATCTTGAATTCTTCAACCTGTTCTTTTGTAGCACTGTTCCCTATCAACATTCCATAACCACCCGATTGATTAGTTTTCTTTATTACCATGTTTTCCATGTTCGCAAAAACCATTTTTCTATTCTCTTCAAGTATCAATGGGTAGGTAGGAACAATTTTTAAGATGGGTTCTTCATTCAGGTAATAACGTATCATATCCGGCACATAAGAATAGATCGCCTTGTCATCGGCAGCGCCATTGCCCATGGCGTTCACAATACTGACATTTCCTTTTCTATATGCCCAATAAATTCCCGGTACACCCAGCATGCTATCAGGGCGAAAAACCAATGGATCAAGATATTCATCATCAACTCTGCGATAAATAACATCAACCCGTTTCAGCCCTTTTGTTGTTTTCATGTACACACGGTTATTGTCAACAACAAGATCACGGCCTTCCACCAATTCTATCCCCATTAACCTTGCAAGCGTTGTATGTTCAAAGTATGCCGAATTGTAAATACCCGGTGTAAGCAATACAACAGTCGGGTCACTTGTTTGCCGGTTAGCCAAAGCCATTAAATTTCTCAACAACAGGTTCGGGTAGTCTTTTACCGGTAATACATTATTTCGCGGTAGCTGGTCAGGAAATATCCTGTAGGTGATCGACCTGTTCTCCAGCATGTAGGAAACACCTGAAGGAGTCCGGAGATTATCCTCCAGTACAAAGAATTTTCCATCAGTATCTCTTATCAGGTCAACACCTGAAATATGTGTATAGATATCATAGGGCACATCAACATTCACCATTTCACGTAAGAAGCCGGTACATGTATAGATCAGCTTTGCCGGCACAATCCCATCTTTTATGATGAACTGCTGTTGATAAATATCTTTCAGGAAAATATTCAGCGCTTTCAATCGCTGCCTG
>JAICPX010000011.1 GCA_025929635.1 Chitinophagaceae bacterium | reverse complement strand
GATGAAAGAAGAATGTTATGGAAAGAATCATGAAGTCATTGAACGGATCTTACCGGGCAGGTTTAGCGAAGAACAAAAGACGGAGATGAGCCTTGTTAAGGAAACGGCTTACCAGGAAGCTTTCAGACCACATTTAAAATTGATCGATGGGCTAGACGTGTTTTTGGAAAAGGCATACCAGCTAAATATAAAATTGGCCATTGGCTCGGCCGCAATCATGTTCAATATAGATTTTGTACTCGATGGCTTGAATATCAGGAAATATTTTTCGGCAATCATCAGCGCGGATGACGTAACGCGTAGCAAACCTGATCCGGAAACTTATTTAAAGTGTGCAAAGGCATTAGACGTATCACCAAAAGATTGCATCGTGTTTGAAGATGCACCAAAAGGTGTGGAGTCTGCATTAAATGCAGGAATGAGATCAGTGGTGCTTACGATACTTCATCAGCAACATGAATTTAATCGGTATAAGAATATTGTTGCATTTGGAAAGGATTACACAGACAAGAACCTTCTAAATTTCTTTGGAGAGAAATTCATTTAAATCTTTTTCCCTTTTTTTAGTTTGCTTCGGCCTCATTAACTCAAGAAGCAGACTTCTTTGCTTGACGGCCTCGCAAAGACGAAGACCCTGCAGGGCTGAAAGAGTATCTCGATCTTCCGGAGTGCCGTTGTTGCGAGGCTCGCCCTAAGGGAATTCCGGAATATTGAATATTGCCGGCAAGCCGAAGCAAACTAAAAACAAACAAAAAGCAAAAAGTTCTAAATAAAAAAGAGCAGGCTCCAAACCTGCTCTTAGAATGTTGTTTGACGGAATCTCTTTTACCCGGTAAAGTACATGTATATCGCGATGATAAAGGCGATCAGTAAAACGGAAAGGAAAACATCTTTCCAGTTCCATGAAGCCCGATTCTCATTTCTGTCTTCTGCTGACAACGTCGAAAAAGTAAGACCACTGATCTTTGCATAATCGGGCGGCCTCGTTGCATAACTCACGATTAAAAATACCAGGATGCAGACGATCGTTATCAGGAGACTATAGTACTGGAAGAAGGTATTATTGACTATCCAAAGAAAAGAACCTTCAGTATACGCCTCTCCACCGAGTTTAACGGGCGTATCCACGATCAGCCGGAATAATCCCATGATAAATCCGGTTACCAGTGTGGCTAAACAGCCGGGGCCATTCAGCCGCTTCATAAACACACCAAAGAAGAATACAACAAATATGGGGGGTGCGAGGTAAGCCTGTATGCCCTGTAAATAATCATACAACCCTTTTGCACCCTGTATTACCGGTATCCAAAGCAGGCCGATAATAACCATAACAACCGTGGCTATTCTTCCGATCCTGACTAATTTTTCCTGTGATGCATTGGGTTTGAATCTTGAATAAAAATCCATTGTAAACAACGATGATGATGCATTGAATACACCAGCCAATGCACTCATTAATGCAGCAAGCAGGCCTGCAACCACGATGCCTCTCACACCAACAGGAAGTACATGCGTCACTAACAAAGCAAATGCACCTTGTGCTGCTTCGCGGTCCACATTTCCATTTGCATCCAGCAGGCGCTGTTGTATATCAGGATTGATCCCGCTTTTCGCCAGTGCAAAACATATCATACCGGGAATGATGAATAGAAAAACAGGAGTGAGTTTTAGAAAACCAGCGAAAATGGTACCACGCCTTGCCTGCTTATCATCCCGGGCGCCTAAAATTCTTTGTACTATATATTGGTCGGTACACCAATACCACAAACCAATGATCGGTGCACAGAACAGCATAGCCGGCCACGGGTATTTATCATTAAAATACCATGCTTGCCTTCCCGCTTCTTTTACGGGGGCCCATGTACTTTCCACTCCCTCCGGCACAACAGGTTTCCATAAATTAAACATTTCGGGTCCGCATATTTCTCTCAATTTATCCCATCCACCCAATGCTTCTAATCCGAAGTATGTTACAAGCAGGGCACCGATAATTTTTACAAATGTTTGAAGCGTTTCCGTATAAACAACTGCTCTTAATCCTCCAATAATAGTGTAGATACCAGTTAGAATGATGAGCAGGATAGAACCTATCCAGAATGAATCCATTCCCATGATGTTTACATCCGGCAATAATGCACGAAAAACAACACCACCCGCAAAAATACCAACGGCAATTTTAGTAAGGACATACGCAAACAGTGAGATAAGCGACAGAACTGTTCTTGCTTGCGGAGTAAACCTTCTTTCTAAAAACTCCGGCATGGTAAATACTTTCGACCGCATAAAGAATGGGCCCATTACCCAGCCAAGCACTAACAGGCACCATGCATGCAGTTCATAGTGTGCTAATGCCACACCATCGGTTGCTCCGGAACCCGCTAAGCCAACCAAATGCTCGGAACCGATATTTGATGCGAAAATTGAAGCCCCGACAACAAACCAGCCCAGGTGCCGGCCTGCGAGAAAATAGTCATCTGGAGAATCTTTATCTTTCTTTTTTACTGCCCACCAGGAAATACCTGCAATGACGGCAAAATAAAACAGGATGATGACCCAATCTATCCATGTAAGCATAGCATTCGGTTTTGGTTATTTAATATAGTTGGCGATGGAAATTACTTATAATAAACTTCATTCCATCTCAATTCATTTTTTAATTGTGATAAGGTTGTTTGTTTATTGATATGAATGCATTCAATTCCGGCAATATCAGCAAAGTCTTGCAAAAGTTCCGCTGATAAATTCTGACTGTAACAGGTATGATGCGCGCCACCGGCCAATATCCACGCTGCACAACCTGTCTGCATGTCGGGCAACGGTTTCCATAACACGCGTGCAACAGGAAGCTTTGGCAATTTATTTTTTGGTTTTACCGCTGTTACTTCATTTACCAATAAACGAAAACGATTTCCCATATCAACAATTGAAGCATTCAATGCATGGCCGCCGGCAACATTGAACACCAAACGAACGGGATCAGCCTTGCCACCAATGCCTAATGGATGAATTTCACAAGAAGGTTTGCCATCAGCGATGCTTGAACAGATCTCCAGCATATGAGATCCTAATACCATCTCACTGCCTGGTTCAAAATGGTAGGTGTAATCTTCCATAAAAGAATTACCACCGGGCAAACCAGTCGCCATTGTTTTCATTACCCGCACCAGGGCAGCTGTCTTCCAGTCACCTTCGCCTCCAAAACCATAACCATCATTCATCAATCGCTGTACGGGTAGCCCGGGTAGTTGCACCATTCCATGCAAGTCTTCAAAAGTATCGGTAAATCCTTTATAGTTTCCTTCCTTTAAAAATCTGCGTAAGCCCAATTCAATTCTTGCTGCCTCTCTCAGTGACTGATGCTGCGGATTGCCTTTTTTCAATGAGGTTACCAAATTGTATCGTTCTGCATATTCATCACAAAGCTTTGTAATTGCATTATCTCTTGCATCATTGATCATTTTTACAAGGTCACCAATGCCATGGGTATTTACGCTATAACCAAATTTCAGTTCAGCTTCTACTTTGTCACCATCGGTTACGGCTACATAACGCATATTATCACCAAACCGAACAAATCTTGCTCCCTGCCAATCATACCAGCCGATTGCTGCCCGCGTCCAGCCTGCAATCTGGCCCACAACATTCTTATCCTGCCAATGACCAACCACAACTTTACGATCCAATCTTAGCCGGCTCATGATAAATCCAAATTCCCTGTCGCCATGCGCACTTTGATTCGTATTCATAAAATCCATATCGATCGTATCCCATGGAATATCACGATTAAATTGTGTGTGTAAATGACACAGGGGTTTGTGCAATATTTTCAACCCATTGATCCACATTTTTGCCGGGGAAAAAGTATGCATCCATGTAATGATGCCGATGCAATTCCTGGCAGTGTTTGCTTCGAGGCATAAATTGTAAACTTCATCGGTTGAATTCACCACTGGTTGAAAGACACTTTTGACAGTGACATTCGGTTGCTCATTTAATGATTTAGCGATTGCAGTAGAATGTTTTGCTACTTCTCTTAGCGTTTCTTCGCCATAAAGATGCTGGCTACCGGTAATAAACCAGACTTCGAGCCTTTTTAAATCAGTTGCAGTCATTGAGATGTTTTTATGTACTAAGCGTTAGTAATTCTATTTGGCTTCCGTTGCGACGCTCCGTTCAGGGTTCTGTTCGCTATTCAGCTTTTTTCGTGAGTCGTCAATCGTCAGTCGTGAGTTTCGTACTCACAACTCACCACTCACGTCCCACGAACCTCATTGCCCATAATACGAATCCGGTCCATGTTTTCTTTCGTAATGCTTCCTTACCAGCGCATCTTTTAATCTTGGAGCATCCGGGTTTATTTTCTCAGTCATAAAGGCTATTTGTGCTATAAACTCAAGTACAGCACTGTTATGAACAGCTTTAGCAGCATTCTTTCCCCAAGTGAATGGAGCATGATTACCCACCAATATCATTTCCACTTCCTGGTAATCCAGGTGCTTTTCTTTAAAACAATTCAGGATCTGGAAGCCTGTTTCATATTCGTAATTCCCTTTGATCATTTCATCATTCATTGGAGGAGCACAGGGAATATCAACAGTATTATAATCGGCGTGAGTGGTTCCAAAGATCGGGATATCTCTTTGCGACTGCGCCCATGCAGTGGCATGTGCTGAATGTGTATGGCAAATGCCCCCGATCTGTTCCCAGTGCTTATACAATACGGCGTGAGTTAGCGTGTCAGAAGATGGACGAAGGTTTCCTTTCACGACCTCGCCATCAAAATCAACGATGATCATTTTACCCGGAGATAATTCATTATATGGTACACCGCTGGGCTTAATTGCAAACACGCCAAGATCACGGTCGGCTTCACTAACATTACCAAAAGTAAAAAGCACTAAACCCAATTTGGGCAATTGCATGTTTGCCTCATAAGCTGCTTCCCGGATGTATTTATACTTACTCATACCGTTTGTTCAATGTATTCCCCTAATGTCCGGTATTTTTCGTAGCGACACCGGTAATAAGATGTTGCCAATGGATCAGGTGTAATTGTTTTTTCAAATCCCTGTCCCATTGCTTTCATCGCATCCTCCACCTTATCATAAAGACCAGCGGCAGTTGCAGCAAACATCGCCGCACCACCGGCACAGGTTTGATCTGACTGGTGAATACGTATTGGCTGCTCAAGAATATTGGCCATCGTTTGCATCACGTATGGTGATTTTTTTGCGACACCTCCTAATGCAATTATACCTTTTACAGGAATGTTCTCATTATTAAAACGGTTTACGATCGCTTTACTTCCAAAACAGGTGGCTTCAACCAATGCCTTGAATAATTGCGGTGCATCGCTTCCAAGATTCAAATTCGTAAATGCACCCTTCAGCAATTGGTTTGCATCGGGAGTTCTTCTTCCATTTAACCAATCACTCGCCAGGACATCGTCCTCTGATAATGGTAATTTGGAGGCAGCTTCAGCCAACGAACTGATCATTTTCTCACTGATTTCTGCCTGTTGCTTTTTATCGCGAACAAAAATGTCAATGGGCCAGCTCAGTAGATTTTTAAACCACGCATACGCATCCCCAAATGCACTTTGCCCTGCTTCCATCCCGATCATTCCGGGAATCACTGAACCATCCACCTGCCCGCATATTCCCCTGATGAGTTTGCCTTTCATTTCATTGGCAGGAGCAACCATAATATCACAAGTGGATGTACCAACGATACGACTTAGGTGATAAGGTTCTATTTGTCCGCCAACTGCACCCATATGGCAATCAAAAGCGCCCACACCAACAATCACATTATCCGGCAAGCCTAACCTTGTTGCCCATTCTGTTGAGATCGTTCCGGCAGCTTTATCTGAGGTGAATGTTTGCGTAAAAAGCTTTTCCGTAAATCCGTCAAGCAAGGGATCGAGTGATGCAAAAAAATCATTAGGAGGCAACCCGTTGAACGTTTCTGACCAGAGCGCCTTATGACCTGCACTACACACACCGCGCCTGATCTTTTTTGCTTCATTGCCTCCAGTTAACAAAAAAGGTATCCAATCACAATGTTCAACAAATGAGTAAATGTGCTTTTTTATTTGGGCATCTTCGCGAAGTATATGCAGCAGTTTAGCCCAAAACCATTCACTGCTATAAATGCCACCAACGTATTGCAAATAGTTTACATCAAATTTTTCTGCATGATTATTTATTTCTTCGGCTTCCTGTGTCGATACATGATCCTTCCATAACACAAACATGGCATTGGGATTATTTTCAAACCCCGGCAGTAAGCTTAATGGAGTTCCCTGTTCATTGATGGCGACCGGTGTAGAGCCGGTGGTATCAACCGACATTCCGGCAACATTTGATGCGATTTCCTTGCCTGCTTTTTGCAAACAATCTTTTATAGTGGTTTCAAGACCTTCGAGGTAATCCAATGGGTGCTGGCGAAACTGGTTTTGTGAAGCGTTACAATACAATCCATCTTTCCAGCGTGGGTAGTAAAACACAGAAGACGCTGCTTCCTCACCAGTAAAAGCATTTAATAAAACCGAACGAACTGAATCAGTTCCATAATCGATCCCAAAAACAAACCGGGCCTTCATAATGGCTTTCAAAATAAGACTCATTTTTCGAAAAACCTGAGAGGCTAACCATCGTTAATATATTAATGAATATTCAAAAAAGAACCGGCTGTAGAACACAGCCGGTTGATCGGACTTATTGGTTATCTGAGCGTATATAAGAAAGTTTATCTCAGGGAGAATAATTTACACAGGGTACGGGCTAAACAGAGTTAATTCTCTCGTTAAGCCTTAGTATCCTTTTTTAAGATACGTCCATTCTTATCAATTAAGATCCTTGCACGGGCATCTCCTTTCTCCAGTTTAATTTCATATGCAGTTCTGTTCTTATCAATTTCTTCATCTATTGATGTGATCCTATAACCACTATAATTGCTTGCGATTGCTTTTCTCACAGGGTCTGGTAGCATCATTGAATCCTGAATAGTTGAAGTAGAACCGATCCAGTTCATATTCCTGTCCCACCATCCCCAATGCGGTCTGTTGTCTAATGTGTAGTTAACCGCGTAATACGTTGAATCCATTGAAGGCCATCCTGTCCATTCCCAATTTATCCTGTCATATGCTTTATAAGGAGACCATGTGATATTCGTTGCCGTCGGATACTGGGTTTGAAAAGCTGTCCTTACATTATCGGGTACGTTTACCGGGGTATTAACAAATGTACCCGGGCTGCTGCTTATTGTTGAAGTGGTTGCTTCGGTTGTCGTATCGGTGTTAGTTTCCGTCCTATTATCGTTGCAGGCAACAATTACGATCGCACATGCCATACAAACTACCCAGCCTTTTTTCATCTCCCGTCTTTTCATATTTCGTCGGTTTAGTTTTTCAAACGCCTTTGAATGATTACAAATGATATGCCATGGCATAATTAGAGATCGATCCCAGATTTTACCATCAGAAGGATATCCGTTTTGCTTACCGGGCTTGAATCTCTGGGGAAATGTCTCTACAAAAACTGCCACTCTTTAATGTACTACCATAGATCATGAATAAAAATGAGAACCGATCAGGCATGGTTTTTCACAAACGATCATTATGAGAACGACTACTATCATCGTAGAAACACCCCGTCACACAGCAGGTAAATACGTATTTGACCCGGTAGCGCAATGTTATAGGCTGAAAAAGATCTTACCGCTGGGCATGTATTTTCCATACGATTTTGGCATAATAGAGAACACACACGCAGAAGATGGAGATCCGGCAGATGTAATGATCATCACTGAATGTATTACCTATCCCGGTGTCCGCATCCTTTGCAGAATGATCGGTGCATTGGAGACACAGCAGAAGCAAGAGGGAAAAATGATCCGGAATGATCGGTATATTATGGTTGCTGAAGACTCCCTCGTGTTTGCACATATCAGGGACATACGAGATTTCTCCCGTAAACACAATCAGGAATTAAAGGAATTCTTTATCAATTATGCCAGGGTCGAAGATAAAGACCTGAAAAGCGTAAGATTTGTTACCGGAACTAAAGTGCAGAAGAGTTTAGAGAAATTAATACGGTAATTCGTTGTGCCCTTTTATGTAATAAAATACCCCCCGCAGTGGCAAGATAATTGCCCCAATTACGGAAATGACTTTTATGATACAAAGAGATGGTTGCAATACCAGTTTGTGGCAGGATAGCGTAGATGATTATCGACCCGTTAGCAAAGCAGACTATTCAACTTTATACGATGTAGTAATTGCCGGAGGTGGCATCACAGGTATCACTACCGCATTGCTTATGCAAAATGCCGGATTGAAATGCCTCGTACTTGAAGCCAACAGTCTTTGCTTTGGGACTACGGGGGGTACGACCGCCCATATCAACACGTTGCTTGATGTGCCTTATTCAACTATTGAAAAAAAATTCAGTAAAGAAAAGGCAAAGCTGGTGGCTGATTCAGTGAAAGAAGCGGTCGCTACAATTAAAAAACATATTGGAAAGTATGATATTGATTGTGACTTTGAAGAAACCACAGCAACCTTATTTGCAAAAACGGATAAACAAAAGGATGAACTTGATAAAATAAGCCAGGCTACTTCCGATGCCGGTATAGCCAATGAATTCGTTAAGAAAATAAGTATCCCGGTTAAGTTTTTGAAGGCAATGAAGGTTGACGGTCAGGCTAAATTCAATCCTGTTCGCTATGTGTATGCCCTGGCTGACGAATTCGAAAAAGCGGGTGGCGTCATTGTTCAGGAATGCCGTGTTGTAGGTGCCGATGAAACGGAGAATGTCGAAATACAAACTTCAAAAGGTAAGTATAAAGGCAGATTTCTTGTTTATGCCACGCATATACCACCCGGTGTTAACCTTCTTCATTTCCGTTGTGTTCCCCAGCGCAGCTATGCAATGGCTATTAAGTTAAAAGAAGATAAGTATCCGGGTGACCTGTTGTATGACATGTACGATCCGTATCATTATTATCGCACACAGGAAATTGATGGAGAGAAATATTTTATTGTGGGTGGTGAAGATCATAAGACAGCACATGAAGAGAACCAGGAGTATTGCCTGCTGAAATTGGAATCGCATGTCAGAAAATACTTTGATGTGGAGGAGATTGCTTACAAGTGGTCTTCCCAATATTATGAATCGCCGGATGGCCTTCCTTATATCGGTCAATTACCAGGCCACGAGAAAATTTATGTTGCTACAGGATACGGGGGAAACGGAATGCCATACAGTACAGTTTCTGCATTACTGTTGACAAGGATGTTGACCAATGAAGACAGCCCGTATAGAAACTTGTATGATCCTAACCGGTTAAAACCGGTTGCAAGCTTCTCAAGCTTTATAAGCCACAATGTTGATGTCGTAAAACAGTTCGCAGGCAGAATATTCTCGGGCGAACAAATGCACCAATTAGCTGAACTGGCAACCGGGGAGGGCAAGATCGTGGAATTTGAAGATGAAAAGATTGCTATTTATAAAGATGAGCAGGGGAAAGTGCATGCATTATCGCCCATATGTCCGCACGCCGGTTGTGAAGTAAAATGGAATAATGCAGAACTAACCTGGGATTGTCCTTGTCATGGCTCCCGCTTTTCATATGATGGAAGTGTAATGAATGGACCAACGACAAAAGACCTTTCAAAAATTAGTCTCCGTGAGCTGGTCAATAAAGAATAGAATAAGAAGATCGCAACACTTCAGGATAAAGAATTTGTCAATTATGATTGGTGGTATTGTCATGCTTTGGTATGAATAATTACAACTCATTTTTTTACCAGAAAACAGTTCCCACAGCAGTTCCCCAAATTGTGACTCTTTTTACTCAATCATTTTTTTTACCCGCTATGTTCAATTGTGAATAAAAAATTTTTTTATTCTCAGCTTCAAATAAAATCTGGTTTTATCAGAATGAATTTTGCAGACAGTCATCAGAACTCATTGAATCAATTGACGCTAATATAAACAGACAGGCATATTTGTTGTCGCTGGCATTTTAAATATTCTTAAACATTTTAAAACTTAATCTATGATTACCAGGAGACGTAGGCGCTTCGCCACAATGGAAGACGATGATAAGCGTGGCCGTTCTGGCTATGGCCGGCAACAAGGCCGTTATCAGGATCAGGAAGATTATGATGATGAGGATTTTGATGAATATGATGAAGATGAAGAGGACGATGAAAAGGACGTAAGGGGCAAGTATGATTCGAGGGATTATGATGAGGATTACGCCGAAGAAGACAATGAGGAGAATGATGACGAGCGGGGCCGCGGTACTTATGCAAGAACAGGAGGAAGATACGGTAACAACCAGGGCGGAAGTAACACGCCACGAACCGCCCGGTACAGCAATGATGACGAGGATTATGATGAAGAAGACTATGATGAGGATTATGACGAAGAATATGATGACAGGAGAGGAAGGAGAAGCGATGAGCGTTCAGGACGCCGTTCCCGTCAGGGCTTTGGTTCAATGAGCCGCGACAGAGTTAGGCAGGTTGCCAGCAAAGGCGGAAGAGCTTCACATGGTGGCAGAGGCAGCACCAGTGAAGGTCGTAGTTCAAATGGAAGACGGAGTTTGACGTCAAATGGAAGGCGGGCTTCATCTTCAAATGAAAGACGCAGTTCATCTTCAAATGGCAGATCATCATCTTCAAGAGGCTCTGGCGGCAGGTCATCAAACGGAAGAAGCAGTTCTTCAGGAACAAGACGCAACAGATCATCTTCAGGAAGCAGCAGCGGCAGAAGTAATAGCGGGCGAAAAGGTGCATCATCAAAAGGCAGAAGCAGCTCTGCTGGTGCGCGCGGACGCAAAAAAAGTAGCTCTTCTTCAAACAGGTGAGAATTAAACTGATCCCACTAACAAAAATAGAGCTGCGGCTCTATTTTTCTTATTCATTAATTTTTTAAAAAATATTTTATGGCAACAAAAACTGCAAGCAGCACAGCCGGACAAACAAATGGAAAAACTGCATATTCAAACGGTCAAAACAAAGAAAATCCTCTTGAAAAGTTTTTCCATGATCAGCTAAAAGACATGTATTATGCTGAACAACAATTATTGAAAGCATTGAATGAAATGAAATCCGCATCTACCACCGAAGAATTGGAAGATGCATTTGACGAGCACCTGAAACAAACAGAACGCCAGGTGAAAAGATTAGAAAAAGTTTTCAGCATAATTGGTCAAAAACCCGAAGGAAAGAAATGCGAAGCAATGGACGGGTTAATAAAAGAAGGTAAAACAATAATCAGTGAAACAAAAGAAGGAACAATGACCCGTGATGCGGCGCTGATCATTGCGGCACAAAAGATAGAACACTACGAGATAGCTACCTACGGCGGCCTGGTTGCCCTGGCGCTGACACTCGGCAAACACAGGGCAGCAGAGTTACTCGACAAAACATTACAGGAAGAACATGACACTGATGACAAGCTTACAGATATAGCTGAGTCATGTGTAAACTTTGAGGCAGAAGAGGAAGATGAAAAGAGCGAACATTCAATGGACACGTCTTCTTCAAATTTTTAGTCAAAGTTCAATTTGTCCATTAAACCTCTATTTTACAAGCTACCATATTTTTTTAAAGTAAACAGTTTCTTATGGCAAAGTATTCCAGGAAAGCGGAAGAAAAAGTGGAGAAGGCCATGCATGAAAGAAAAAGAGGAACATTGAAAAGTGGCCGAAGTGGAAAAAAAGTAAAAAGCCGTAAACAGGCAATAGCAATTGGTCTTTCCGAAGCGCGGAAGGCAGGTGCGAAAGTGCCGAAGAAAAAAAGTGGTCCGGGAAAAAGAAAACCAGGGCCTAAAAAAGGAAGCAGGAAATCCAAATAGGACTCCAGCATTACTAACTCCGCACCCCATGCCTGAAGGGCCATCTATTTTACTATTAAAAGAGTCGCTCACTCCCCTTTTTAAAAATAAGAAGATCATCAGAGCTTATGGCAATGCGAAGATCGATATGACTCAACTAACGGGTAAAAAAATTACTGATATTCGTTCCTGGGGAAAACAACTACTTATCTATTGTGATGGCTGTATAGTAAGAATACACTTGCTGATGTTTGGATCCTCCAGCGTTGATAAGAACATACGACCCGCCCGGAGTTTACGACTTGCTTTACAAACCGTTAAACACAGTTTATATTTTTATACATGCTCCGTCAGGTTACTTTCGCCCGATAGCGATAAAGATTATGACTGGGAAGCAGATGTGTTAAGCCCTGAATGGAATCCAGGAAGCGCCAGGAAAAAACTAAAGAAGAGGCCGGGTACTATGGTCTGTGATGCATTGCTGGATCAGCGAATTTTTTCGGGGGTGGGAAATATAATTAAGAATGAGGTGCTGTACAGGATAAAACTTCATCCGGAGAATCGTATTAAAAATCTTCCTGCATTAAAACTTTCCGGGCTCATAAAAGAGGCTCGCAATTACAGCGTTGACTTCTTAAAATGGAAGAAGGAATTCACCCTAAAAAAGCATTGGCTTGCCCATACCAAAAGGACTTGTCTTCGGTGCAGGTTGCCCCTCATTAAAACGTATTGCGGTAAGACAAAACGAAGGACTTTTTTTTGTGCGGGTTGCCAGGTAAGGTATAAAAACTAATCCAGGGATCTAATATATTTTTTGAGCCATCGTGCATTTCTTATTGCGGCTTTTGTAGCTGTATTATTAAAAAAAATGAACGCCTCAGTTAATCTTTTGTTTGCTAATAAACTATCGGCAACCGTTTTCAGATCACTGATCTTATACGCAGAATAATATAATCTTGGCCGGCCGTGAAAACGATAATATGCCAACCTGCTCGTCACCATTGCCGAGCTGTCCAGGCCAGGATAATCAATGCCACAGAATGTGATGTCCTGGCGTTTTAGTTCGTTCACCACCCTGGCTTTCCACCAGCTTGCATCTCTGAATTCGATCACATTCTGATATTCTTTATAGACGCTTTTCAAAATGAGCTCAAGCCGGTCGCTTGAATAGGATAAATTTGGTGGAAGCTGAAACAGTACTGGCCCTAATTTTTCTTTTAAACCCTTTGTGACCAGCTTATAGAAATCATCGATCAACCTGCTGCAATCCAAAAATTTTTTATAGTGAGTGATCAGGCGGGGGACTTTTACTGCAAATTTGAAATCAGCGGGACTAGTGGCATACCAGTTTTCAAGTGATTTCAACACGGGAAACCGGTAGAAAGTGACATTCAATTCCAGCGTATTGAAATGCCGGGAATAAAATTTGAACCAGTCTTTTTGGGGAAGTGATTGGGGGTAAAAAATTCCCTTCCATTCTTTGTAATGAAATCCTGAGCAGCCGATCTTCCAGTGTAGTTTATTCATAACCTAGATTACGGGGCATAAAAAAAGAGTTTCAGTGTTGAACCGAAACTCTTTCTAAAGTTTCCTATTCCCTGCGCCAGCATTACCTGGTTCAGGTTCGATGGGTATCATCTCAGAATATAAAAATTGTTTCCAATTTTTGTTTTTTAATCAAACACCCCCAAAGAAACTTCTTTATGATAATTGAAAAAACCATGCCAGCCACACAAGTGTGCAAAAATGATTTATGGGCGATTTGTTGCTGATGGCACGATTTCCGATGCTCTAACAAAGAATTCATTTTTTAATTTAAAAGCTATCGTATGAAAAAGACCTTTGTATTCCTGTTTGTATTTGCATTTATCTTTTCAGCCTGTAATAATACAAATGAAACAACCGAAAGCACCAATACATCAACGAGTTCTAATACTGCAACGGATGCAAACACCAGCACATCAAACACCGGTGTTGTAACTGATGAGAAAAGTAAAGAATTTCTGACAAAAGTGGCTAACTCCGGAATGGCCGAAGTTCAACTGGCAAAAATGGCGCAGCAAAAAGCGACCATTGATGCAGTGAAGAGCTTTGCCGCAATGTTGGAAAGAGATCATACCGCTGTTGGTGACCAGGTAAAAAGTTTTGCCAGCCAAAGAAATGTGACATTACCATCCACACCATCGGATGATAAACAAAAAATGGTCAATGATATGGATAAAATGAGTGGGAAAGCTTTCGACAAAGAATTTATCTCCATGATGGTTAAGGGTCACAATGATGGGATCAGTCTTTTTGAAGACACAAAAGCAAATGCCTCAGATGTTGATATTAAGAATTTTGCTGATAAAACGTTGCCCACTTTACGGATGCATCTTGATTCAGCAAAAGCAATTCAAAAAAGATATTGGTAATAATAAAAAATATTGTCTATGACAGATCCAAAAAATCGCAAACAGCCAATTGATGGTAATCGGGAACCTGAATCAGAACCTCAGGATCATCCGAGTACCGGTCAGCACGATCATGATATCCAGGATGAAAGCACAAACAAGAGAAATAACAGGAAGCCTCAGCCAATAAACGAAAGACATCCTGAAGATGATCCCAGAGAGTATAATGATGGAGAGCCGGTGGAAGAAAAATCACCGAGACATCCGTCAAATCTTTAAAATTTGATCATATGAAGAAGCAAATATTAGTGTTCCTCCTGCTGGCAACGATCGCTCCTGGTTGTTCGACCCCTGCGTATGTTGAAAGGGACGCTAATCTTAATTTGTCTGATTATAAAACATACATGTGGGTAGACACGAGAGCCAACGAAAATGACGCTTCAGCCAGGGCAACGGCATTTGCAGATATTGGTGTTCACAATTCTGTGAATGCAGAATTACAGAATTGGGGTTGGAGTGAAGTAACCGGTAATCCGGATGTGTTTGTGAGTTATGATGTACTTGTCGAAAGTAATGTTGATGTTCAGAGCGATCCCGTATATAGTCAGCCTTATTCCAGGGTATATTACAATCCTTACACGAGAAGGTGGTCGACTATTTATTTTCCATCTCAATTCCTGGGTTACCAGGAATACCGGGTTCCGGTGAGAGAAGCGACACTCACTATTACAATGATGGATGCGGATACCGACAAGAAGGTATGGCAGGGCTGGACAACTGAAAGATTAAGTAGTAATGGCATAAGAGACCTTGACGTGAGAAAAGGTGTAAGAAATATTTTCAGGGAAGCAGGAAATACGGCGCCATAAATTCCTAATTAGAAAACGAAAACCCGGTTCTACATGAACCGGGTTTTTTGTGCTGTAAATTCCGCTGTATTACAAAGAATCTGGATAACCACGTCTTACCAATTCCTGCTGCGACCGCTACGTCTGGTTGAAGATGATCCTGAAGAAGCACTCCTTCCTGACCGGGAACGGTTTTCGTTTCTTCCTCTTCCTTCGTCTTCAAAACGGCGTGACTGACCCCGACCTCTTCCCAAATAATTTTGATCATCTGAATAACCTCCGCGTTGGCGGCCCTGATTACTGCCAGTGCCCCAGTTTGAACTTTCGCTTCCCATCCTGCCTGAGGAGCGGCGGTTTCTGTCTTCATAGCCATAATTAAATGGGTTCCCTGATCCTGAATTGCGATTCCTTCCCTCGTTGCTTCCGGTTCCCCAGTTTGAACTTTCATTTCCCATTCTGCGACGACCACTGTTTCCTGAGTTGCTCCCAAAACCTCTTCTTGAGTAAGAGCCATAGTCATTATCTTCTTCATACCCATAACCCCTGCCTTGATTTCTTCCCTGTCTCTGCCAACCGCTGCTGCTGCCTTCTGCGTCGTCAAAATCATCATAATCATTATAGCCACGGTCTGATCGCATACTCATTCCGCGTCCGCTGTTTCTGCCACCCTGATTGTAATCATCATAATCATCCGCATCCCAATCTTCCTGGTTGCGACCATAACTCATATTACGATTTCCCTGATAATTATCTTCGTCATCGTCATAATCTTCATAGTCACTTTCATACTCATCATAGTTGCGACCTTGTGATTGACGGTTCCCGCTTCTTCTGCTGCGTTTGCGTTCATCGGAACGCGTGGTTCCGAATCCCTGGCTTGAATTTCTACGTGTTGTCATAACCGTGATTTTTTATTTTAATGAATGAGATATCATTAAAATTTTTTACAAACATTATGCCCTTGAATGTTTCGCTTTAGATGTGAAATCACGAAAGTGAAAGCAGCAATTATAGCAGCACTGATGAAACGATTATTGTGTATTATTTTCCTCGGGCAAAAATAGGCTACCTGTAAGTAGCCGACCTGTTTAAAAGAAAACCACATAGAATCTATGTGGTTTGAAAAAATGTGACAGGTTTATTTAAAACACTAAGACTGTTGTTGCGATGCCTGGAAACTTTTCAATTTATTATACAACGTTTTCCGATCGATCTTTAATAATTCGGCAGCTTTCTTTTTATTGAAATTCACTTGCTGCATCACTGACATGATCGTATAGAATTCAGCTCTGCTTGCTGCACCTTTTAATGGATCCTTTCCAGGTAAGGACTCAGCTGGACCAAAACCTTCAAAGTGTGGCATTGTTTGTTCAAACGGTGACGGTACATGATGCACCGGTGTGTGATGAACAATTTCCAGCGGCAATGAACCTACGTTGATCTTTGCATCGCCGGGGGTAAGCAAAACGGCTCTGCGCACTACATTGCGAAATTCTCTTAGATTTCCCGGCCATGAATACTCCATGAAAATGTTGAGTACATCATCATTAAACCCACAAATATTTTTCTTTGTTTCTTTATTTGACTGATCAAGGAAGAAATCGGCCAAAGGAACGATATCCTCGCGCCTGTCGCGCAGCGGTGGGAGGTGAATGGAGAATTCGTTTAAACGATGATAAAGGTCTTCCCTGAATTTTCCTTTGCGGTAGGCTTCCGCAAGATTCTCATTTGAAGCAACGATGATGCGAACATCAGTTGGTATTTCTTTATTGCCACCAACGCGCTTGAATTTTCTTTCCTGTATCACCCGCAGCAATGCGGCCTGCACACCTGCAGATAAATTCCCTACCTCGTCCAAAAACAAAGTGCCTCCTTCTGCCAACTCAAAATGTCCCTCTTTATCCTGGATGGCACCGGTGAACGAGCCTTTTACGTGTCCGAAAAGTTCACTACCCGCCAATTCTCTCGAAAGCGTTCCACAGTCAAGTGCAATAAACGGCTTATGAGATCTTTCGCTCATATCATGAATGAGGCTTGCGATCACTTCCTTACCTGTTCCACTTTCACCATAAAGTAACACACTGTAATTAGTACGTGCAATTATATCAGCCTGTTCATGCAGGAAAACGGATGCCGGCGATTTGCCTTTATAAAAAATAACATTTGATTTCTTCTTTTCCTGTGATCCGCCAGCTGCACCTGGTTGCCCGTTCGACAACTGGTTCTCTTTTTTTGCCAGGAGATTATTTAAGATCGACAGTACTTCGTCGGGGATCAGCGGCTTGGTTATATAATCAAAAGCGCCAAGCTTGATTACTTCAACTGCTGTCTTGATATCTGAATAACCTGTGATCACCAAAATTGCCACTTGCGGGTCTTTTGCCTTCAACCCTTTTATCAACTTGATGCCATCCATATCATCAAGCCGGTAGTCAGCAATCACTACGTCAAAATTTGCGGGGTCATACAATGCGATCCCTTTTGCGCCGGAATGGGCGGTAGCAGTTTCAAAACCATTTTTATTTAAGAAGCGACTAAGCAGTAAACAGAGGTCGATATCGTCATCGATAATAAGTGCTCTTTTTGTCATGTGAAGGGGGTTTTTATTTGGTGTAATTCAACCTCACACATTCAACTTAAATCATGCCAAATATGCTCCTTACTAAAATACAAAATCATCCTGAGCTATTCTCATTTGACAGTAAAATCGTATATTTTTTCGTTGGTGAAATTTGTGTGACACAATGGAAAGACAGTCCCTATCTTATGGATCCCAACTCACAAATAAGGAACCTGGATGTTCCGGTCAAAGGCCTTTATCTTAAATGACAAGACAGGTAATTGTTACCTGTTAAGCAATATTTTAAAGCAGGTCCTAATCAGCCTGTGTTAGCCGGAAGCTGAAAAATCCTACGGTCTCCTGACTCATTTTATTTATATTTTTCCCGATTATTATTTGCCCTGGGGAAGCGGGGATAAAGTCAGGTAAGAAAATGAGAAGCCCCCTGACTTGTCATTCCTTTGACCATGATAACCGCTTCCGTTCTTAGCAGGAAGGGAAATTACTCGGCGCGACAAAACCGGTGATTTTGTAACAAATCCTTCTCCGAATGATCGACATTAAATGAAAAGTTCAAACATCAAAACTGATTTGTGGGTAAAAAATTTCCCATTCTTACTCTTCCATTCTCAGGGTAACCGTAAAAATACTTCCTTTTCCCGGCTTACTTTTTACTTCAATTTTACCACGGTGGCTGAGAATAATGTTTTGGCAGTTAGTCAATCCCAGGCCATTTCCCCTGGATTTACTGGTAAAATATGGTTCAAAAAGTCTCTGCAATGTTTCATTATCCATCCCACTGCCGTTGTCTTCTATTTGAATAAGGCATTTATCTCCCTCTTTCCTGGTTCGTAGCTTCAGAATGCCTCTGTCTTTTTCCATGGCTTCAATTGCATTTACAATAATGTTCAAAAAAGCCACTTTGATGATCTTTTCGTCCACTTTCACCGCACATATGTCTTTTGCATACTGCTTTTCAACCCTTACACCCCCAAGATCGATCCGGTCGGAAGCCAATAATAGTGCGTCGTCAAGGATCTGGTTAATATCTACTTTTTGAAGATTGAGCTCAATTGCTTTTGTTGCATTTAAAAGGTCAGACACAAGCTGGTTGATGCGAATGGAATTCCTGTTTATCATCTCCAGCAACATTGAAGAATCAGGAGTTTGTTTTAATTCCTGCAGCTGTTCGGCTGCCAGGGTAATATTGGTTAAAGGGTTTCGTACTTCATGAGCGATCGTTCTTGCGATCCGGCCCGTAGCCGTAAATTTTTCGAGGCTTTTCAGCTCCCGCACTTCGGCATCCATTCGTTGCAGCTCCTCGATATGTCGTTCGAGTTCCTTTTGGTACACAATATTTTTTGTTGTTGATTCATCCCGGGCCTGGCTTTCTTTATTATAGGTGTATAGAGAATAAAAAATAGCAAAAATGGAAGTCAGCACCGAAATGACTGTAATGACAGTAGTCGTGCTGAACGAGTCTGAAAGCTGGCTATTCCTTTCTATTATTAATTTTTCTTCTTCATCAATAAAATGTTGAGAATATAACCCAATGGTTTCTAGTATGACCTGGCCGTTTCTTCGATTTGCATCAATTTCCGGCGTTGATTGTTTTCCTGCTGTTTCAAAACGATTGATATTCATTTTCATCAATGATAAATGCTGATCAATCAATTGTTTTACTGAATCAAGTAATGCAAGCTGTAACAGGTTTTTTGCCTCCAGGTTTCTTAGCTCATTATATATTTTCTGTATTCGGATTTCAATACCGCGATGCGGGTTTAAATACGATTCATCTTTTGTGATATAAAAACCACGAACTGCAGTTTCTGCTTCCAAAATTAAATTCTTCAATTCGGCCATCTTGTTCTCGGCTTTGTACCCGTTCGTTACCCTGTCATATTCCCTTTGCAGATTCCTTGTTGCCATGAAAATAAAAAAGTAAGTGATCATGAGCAGCACGAAGGTTATGATGTACCCGGACCTTATTTTTTTTCTTAAGGGCATAGGTTATGTTTGACCAACTACGAATTTGGTAGCTTTAAGTAGGAGTTTACTTCAATTAGCTTCTGATAAGCAAAAATTACGGGTTTAATATACATTGAATGCAATGGATCCTCACATTGAGATTCACGCCTTATGGACGGTTAGGAGAAACTAGCTTGATGAATGATCTTTTCGTCGTAGATTTCAAAAACTCCGGGTAAAGCTTATTGGTTATTCTGCTAAACGGGGTTGATTAGCTGCTCTTGTACTAAGCCCCAGCGTATTCATGAATATATCATAAACCTGGCCTTTTAGTTTTTTGAATCCTATTTCCTTTTTCCTTGTTTCAGTGTATTCAATATAGTAAGGAACCATTTTCAGAAGGAGTTTTCCCCCATACGCATGACCGTTGCCATTGATAACATCTTGTTTGTTAACAACAACAGCAGTGCCATTGATCTCGACATAATAATCGACTCCTTTACGATAAAAAATGAGTTTTGTCGGGAAATGAAGCTCATATGATTTATCCCATTCTCTTGGAATGTGCGCGCTGAACCATAATAAGCCTTCATCATCGACGCTCTCAAATTCTACAACATCATTAGGCAATCTTGTCACGTTGCTGTTGCTGGTATACATTACCGCGCTTTTTATTTGCTGCAGCTTATTTTTTATAAACAAAAGTTTATAATCATTTTCCATTTGATTTTATTTTATGAAACTTTAAAATCAAATGTGATACCAACGGTGAAACATACGAATCAAATAATATCAACATCGTATAAAAACATGGTATGTTTTTTTCTGCCTTTCCTATAAGAAGCTATTATTCATTTTTAATGATAGTTTTTTCTTCTGAAAAAAATCGCTCCTTATGAAAAGAAAGAGTAGATAGGCGTACCCGCGGCAATGAATGAGGAAATATTTCCTCGTTCATTGCCTGAAATAAAAATTTATTGATAATAAAAATGTAAACTATGGCAAACACAGAAACTTTAAATGATCTTATCAGGATCAACAATGACCGGGTCGAAGGTTATTCAAAAGCTATTGCGCAGGCTGAAGAGCAGGATCTGCAATCGTTATTTAGTGAGTTCGTTCAGCAAAGCCGTCAATTTGCAAATGAACTTCGGGGTCTTGTTAACAGCAGGTATGGCAGCGAAGACAATGATAAGAGAGTAACTGATGAGACAACAGCTTCCGGAAAGATCTACAGGACATGGATGGATGTGAAAGACAAATTCACCGGCGGAAACAGGAAAAGCGTGTTAGCGTCCTGCGAGTTTGGTGAAGACGCCGCACAGAAAGCTTATAAGTCTGCACTGGAAGACGAGGAAATAAGTCCCGACGTTCGTTCGGTTGTTGAAAGGCAAAAATCAGAATTGCTCCACGCTCATGACCAGGTAAAAAGAATGAGAGATATGGCAGCAGCTGAACGTTGATCAGCATTCATTCCGAATAATTTTTGTTGGCTTCTTTAATTTGTAGTTTTTAAATAGGGTCACTGTAAATACGGTGACCTTATTATTTTGATGTACGATTACGGTGATATTAGATATTGGGTATTAGATAGTACGGATTCCAATATCCAATATCTAATATCCAACATCATGGACACGTTCCCTCCATAAAAAAAACCGGCTGCATCAACACAACCGGTTTTAGAACCGCCCTTCGAATTCAAAATAAACTTTTATGAGTCAAGGCTCCTTGTTGTCTGCTGCGGTGGCACAGAAAGCAGAGAAACAAGCAACATCACAATTGAGATGTAGAAAACCGTCTGAGCAATAACAGCAGCTCCTCCTGAAACAAATCCAAAGCCTGTGATCCCTGCGATCAGCGCTATAATCAAAAACATAATGGCACTGCGTATCATTGTTTACATTTTATTTTTTTGGGAATAGAATTAGTTCTTTAAAAATCGTGCCGTTCGGAAATCCGTTTAAAACCGGAACCGCCGGGTACTAAATCGGGATTTTTTTCGCCATTTAGGGAAATGAAGTGTTGCCCTTTGTCTAAACTGTTATGGTATAGAATTTTCAGGGGAAATGGTATGCAAAAGGGAAATAGGAAGAAGCAATTGAGAAAACCACAGCGCCAGCGAAGACCCGGAATGGAAAACAAATTGTCTCCGCAACCTGTTTTCGACTATCCTGAAAAACCTGGCACTAACAGATTGATCGGAAAAAAGGCTCTCATAACGGGAGCGGATAGCGGAATTGGAAAAGCCGTCGCGGTGTTGTTTGCTAAAGAAGGTGCTGATGTCGCCATCGCCTATTTGAACGAACATGAAGATGCAAAAGCCACTTGCCGCATTATTGAGGAGCGCTATAAACGGAAATGCCTGTTGATACCCGGAGACCTTAGCAAGGAAAGACACTGCAAAAGGGTCGCGGAAAAATTTGCTGATGAATTCGAACAAATTGATATTTTGGTAAACAATGCGGCGCTTCATTACGAGAATAAAACCCTGGAAGACCTCACCGCTAAGGAACTGGTAAGAACATTCAGCACAAATATTTTTTCATTTTTCTGGCTTACACGAGAAGTGTTGCGATATATGAAGAAGGGTGGTTGCATCATTAATACGGCATCGGTAACAGCATACCGCGGGAGCGGAGGCCTGATCGATTATGCGTCAACCAAAGGTGCTATAGTTGCTTTTACCAGAAGTCTTTCGGCCAATCTGGTAGAAAAAGGTATCAGGGTTAATGGCGTTGCCCCAGGCCCGATTTGGACACCGCTGATCGCTTCAAGTTTTTCAAAAGAAAAAGTCGCACAGTTCGGGAGTGATGTCCCAATGGGAAGAGCTGGTGAACCGGCAGAGGTGGCACCTGCTTATTTATTTCTTGCCAGCGATGATTCGAGTTATATAACCGGACAATTCATTCATCCGAATGGCGGCGAGATTATTAATGGATAAACGTATTTTCTAAATAAAAAATAAAAATTATGAGAGCAATATGGACCGGTTCATTGGGATTTGGCCTGGTCAACATACCGATAAAAATGTTCAGCGCTGTTCAGGACAGCACCCTGGATCTTGATATGCTGGATAGCAAGGATCATTCTAACATCAAATTCAAGCGTGTAAATGAAAAGACGGGAAGGGAAGTACCCTGGGAGAATATTGTAAGGGGATATTATATCGATAATAAATATGTTGTCCTGGAAAAAACTGATTTTGAAAAAGCAAGCCCGGAGAAGACAAAGCATATCGAGATCAAACATTTTGTTGATGAAACAGAGATCGACAGCATGTATTTTGAACAACCTTACTACCTGCAGCCGGACAAAACAGGTATTCGGGCTTATGCGTTACTCCGGGATGCCCTTAAAAAAACTGGTAAAGCAGGAGTGGCACTATTTGTCATGCGGGATCGTGAACACCTGTGCATAATTAAACCTAAAGATAATGTTGTTGTATTGAATCGAATCCGATTTGATGAAGAGATCAGGACTACGGAAGAATTAGATCTGCCGGCTACCAAAAGCAAACCTGATGAGTTAAAAATGGCCGTCACATTGATCAATCAATTGTCAGGGCCCTTCGACATTAAGAAATACCGAGATGATTATTCTGAACGATTGCTGAAGATCATTAAAGCAAAATCAAAAGGAAAGACTGTACCATTTACCCCAATGAAAGTGGTACATTCAAAAACCAAAGATCTGATGGACCAGTTAAAAGCAAGTTTATCAGAAAAGAAAAAAGCATCGTAACAGCAATGTAAATGGCAACGAAAGAAAAACAGGAAATAAAAGTCGGGAAACATCTTGTCACCATCAGCAATCGCAGAAAGATCTTTTGGCCGGAACAAGGTTTTACCAAAGGTGATGTAATTGATTACTATGACAGGATCTCCGAGGTGATACTACCTTATTTAAAAGACCGGCCATTGTCGCTAAAAAGAAATCCGAATGGGATTAAGGATAAAGGATTTTATCACAAGGATGCGGGGGAAAATGTGCCATCTTTTGTCGATGTATTTAAAATAAAAGCAGAGAGCAATAACAAGATCATTGACTATATCGTTTGCAATAACAAAGCAACGTTATTGTACGTGGTTAATCTGGGTTGTATCGAGATCAATCCCTGGAACAGTACAACAAAAAAGATCGGTCACCCGACGTGGATGGTGATCGATATTGATCCCGCTGACGAAAATACATTTACAGAGGTGGTGGATACGGCGCTGGCCACTAAGATGATTTTAGATAAGGCGGGGATTAAGTGTTATTGTAAAACCTCAGGAGCTTCCGGCTTACATGTTTATATTCCTTTTAAGAATAAGCATGATTACGTGACGGTGAAAGAATTTGCGCATATCATTGCCGCACTGGTACAGGAACAATTGCCACAAACAACGACATTGGAAAGATCATTGAGTAAGAGAGGACCCCGCATTTATGTTGATTGGTTGCAAAACCGGACCGGCCAGACATTGGCGTCAGCATACAGCTTAAGACCTGTGCCCGGGGCTACCGTTTCTGCTCCGCTGGATTGGAAAGAAGTGAATCATAAATTAAGCCCTGCCCAATTTACTATGCAGAATATTTTTCAGCGAATTAAAAAGAAGGGTGATCTGTTCGCACCTGTCTTAACCGAATCAAATTCGATTGAAAAGGCATTAAAGAAATTGAAGGTATGAGGTAATAAGGTTATTTGCGAAAATATAGATAAGAACCCTACTGATCACTTTTTCTAAAATTGATTTGAAACTCCGATCCCTCATGTTCTTTACTATAGGCTTTGATCATTGCATGATGCGATTGGAAGATGGAATAAGAAACAGTAAGGCCTAGCCCCATACCACCTTTTTTCATTGTAAAGAAAGGCTCAAAAAGCCTTGAAACACTTTCTTTCGGGATACCTTTACCAGTATCCTTTATAAAAACATCGCAGGTGTTGACCGATTCTCTGACGGTGATAGAAAGAGTTCCATTTGCCTCCATTGCTTCGATCGCATTAATAATGATGTTAGTAAATGCGATCGACAGTTTTTCCTTATCGGCTTGAATGATCACTTTGCTATCGGGATATGTTTTATTAACATGGATGTTTTGAAGTTTTATCCGGTCAGCAGTTCGCGAAAGACTCTCATCCAGTATATCCTGCAGGGAATGTTCGACAAGTACCAGTTCAGAAGGTTTGGCAAGATTTAAAAGCTCGGTGATGATATTGTTTATGCGTAAAGAGTTTCTCTGGATAATATCCATATAGCTTTTTTGCATCTCATCTCTTTGTACAGGTAACAATTGATCGACAGATAATATGATATTATTAAGAGGATTTCTTATCTCATGGGCCAGCATCCTGATCAATCTTTCATTGGCAGCCAGTTTTTCAGCCTGCAGGTTTGCCATTTCCGCCTTTTTAATTTTTGTAATATCATGAATGATCCCATGCATTACAAGTGTCTCTTCGTCGGCTTCTTTTTGAGGGGCAAGTGATAAAAGGCAATCTCTTGTTTCGTTGCTGTTATTGATGATCTTTATTTCATCTTCTTCTATATCGTTGCCGGTTTCATGTAAGACCCTCAGTTTTCCATTCAAGCGGTGTTCGGCAATAAATTCGCTGAGATTACGGCCGATCAGTTCATTTTCTGAAAAGCCTAAAAGATCAATAGCCGCATCATTTACTTCAGTAAAATTGAGCTTATCATCAGTTATAAAAACGGCATCTTTAGAATTTTCAAAAAGGTTACGATACCTGGCTTCCCTTGATTTCAATTCCCGTAAAATATTAGTTCTTTCCAGCGAATAACGGATACACCTTTCAAGTTTTTCGGTTGACAGATCCGCTTTAACCAGGTAGTCGGTAGCGCCACTTTCCATCGCTTTTACATCAATGGCCTTGTTGCCCAAACCTGTAAGCAATATGATAGGCTCATCGCAGTTTAGTTCCGAGGCGGCTTCGAGAAGATCCAGGCCGGTTTTATATCCAAGAAAATAATCAACAAAATAGAGATGATAAGCTTTG
>JAICPX010000419.1 GCA_025929635.1 Chitinophagaceae bacterium | reverse complement strand
GCAGCAAAACGCTTTATCTGTTCACCCGATTGCGTTCCGCCTTTGTCCATCTTCTTTAGCATTTCATCATTCCCGCTTTCAGCTCCATGAAAGATCATCACACAACCCGCCTCCCGCATAAGCGCTAAACTTTCATCCGCATATCTATCGATAGTATCAATTCTTCCTTCACCCCACCAAACAAGTCCTTCTTTCTTTATCAGATTAGAAAAATCAACAACCCTTTTTTCGGATACAAAAAAATTGCTGTCATAAAATTCAATGGCGTCGATCCCATATTTTTCTTTTACCCACTTTATATCATCATATATTTTTTGAGCGGAACGTCCCCGCCATCTTGCATTATAAATAGGAACTACACCGCAAAAAGCGCATTTAAACGGGCAGCCAACACTGCTGTGGTAAGCAAAGGTTTTTGCGCCAAGTACCGATTTGCCAATATATTTTCTCATCGGGTAAAATGATTCTAATCTTTCATAAGGCAATGGAGGGAGAAGATCCTGGTCATAGAGCTCATCTTTTTTTGTTTTGACAACAGCGTCGTTCTGCTTAAAAATCAAATTTGGTATATGATGCAATGAAGAATTGGTTTCTCCGAAAGAATCATGGCAGTCGATCGCCTCCATCAACATCGGAAATGCGACATCACCGGGGCCATAGATGACATAATCAACATACCCGGAATTTATTGTTACCTGGCTATGATTGGATGCAAAATAGCCACCCCACACAATTTTTACATGAGGGTATTTATTCCTGATCTCCTTTGTAAACGGAATGGCTTGTTTTAATTGCGGACCCGGCATCACTGTGCAGGCAAAAACAGCAAACTCGCCCGTGTCGAGATAACCTTGTAAGACTTTTAATGGGTTTGTTTCGAGATTGCCGTCCACAATGGCATAATCATATTTTCCCTCAATAGAAGCCGCGATCGAGAGGATTGAGTTTGGAACTCTCGCTTTCGATTCTGCAGCCCTGGGATTAAAAAATAAAACCTTGCTCATATCCTGATAAAGCTAATTTAAATCTTGCTTTAATGAATCGTTTTAACGAAATAAATAGTTGCCCGGCAACCCTTTATTATGTCTCCAGGTGGCATAGACATTGTGCACATGAGCGAGTGTCGATGGATGGGATTGAATTTGCTTTTTACCAAGGATGCCAAATAGAAAGATCCTGTGGATACCATGATCAAAAAACCGGGTTAATTCAAGTTCCCTGTACAGCGTTGGCGAAGTGGGCAGTGGTAAACGAAGTTGCTCCGTTGTCTTATCACTGAATGAAAAAGCGACTTTCGGCTTTAATTCATGCATATGATTTTTTCCCAGGCTGTAAGCTGTTTTATACTCGGAAGAATCAATTTCTGAAACCACTATCTTTTTTGCGGTCTCCACTTGTTTTGCGGCCTTTCCCCGCTGACGAAGAGAAACGATATACAGTTCCTCACCAATTTGCCCATGCAGATCCGTTGGAAATAAATTATACAATTGACCATCACTAACCGTGATGAGCGAGATCGTACGTGGGATCGAATAGGCTATCTGCACTTGCTTTAGTAAATTTCCGGGCAGGTAAACATTCCCGGGCTTGTTATTGTAAAGGCGGTTTTGCCAATCCAGGATCGCCTGGTGATAGCTGGATATGAATCCATGATCACCGTTTTGTCCCTCATAAAATTGCGTATTATCGAGTTGCTTGATTTTATTAAAAGAAAGCTTTGCAATGGCATCTTTTTCTTTAATGATCTCGTTTGGATCAAATTCACGATCGACAAAGAAAACATCGAGCTCATTGGCCAGCTGAATTTCTCTTGACGATCGAAAAGCAAATATGAGCGGACTATAGCCAATAAAAAGATGATGGTCTGTGATATCAATAACGTGGTTGTCTGAAACTATATATGCAAAAAGAGACCGCTCAGAAGTTTCTTTGGCAAGGCATAAATAATCTTGTTTATAATAAAGGCCATTTAATTTATTAAGTAATTTTTGAAGAAGTTGCATACTTTTAAATCAACCAAACAAAAAATAAAGTTCGTGTAATGGGACGCAAAAAAAGATTTTTTTTACAACTGGCTTACCCATTGCTCTTTCTATTGCTCCTGCCTGCTGCGATGTTTGTTTATAAAAACCCGTCTTATAATTTCGATATGTTAGGATATATGTCGCTGGTCATTAGAATGGATCAGCCCGGTTCAATCGAAGAAATACACAAGACCACCTATTCTGTCGCACGGGAACAGTTGCCTGCTGAAGAATACTATAAACTAACCGAAACTCCTGCGTATAGAAAGAAATTTGAGGTCGAGGCTTCCCAATTCGAAAAGATCCTTCCCAATTATATTGTGAAGCCATTATACCTATGGACGTGCTGGTTATTTTATAAAAGTGGAGTTTCTCTCACAATGGCGACCGTTCTTCCTTCAATAATTTCTTATATCTTTTTAGGCTTATTCCTTTTTCATTGGCTTGGCAAATATCTAAATGCCGCAGTGGCATTGATCGGAACAGGTTTACTTATGTATTCAACATTCGTTACTGCCATTGCCAGACTCTCCACTCCCGACCTGTTATCAGCCGTTTTTTTGATGCCCGGATTTTACTTTATCCTGGAAAGGAAAAACCTTTTCTGGATGTTCATTTTCTTTTTATTGTCCATTCTTGCAAGGGCCGATAATGTCATTACCTGTTTTCTTATCATTGCTTTTCTCAGTTTCTCAAAGAAATGGCAAGTGATCACTCGTAAACAATTTTTCGTAATGACTGCGTGTTTTTTGGTTTGCTATGTTTTTATTATCCTACCCGTTCGTCAATTCGGCTGGAGCATCTTTTATTATTCAGAATATGTAAAACACATAGATTATTCAAGGGATTTTGATCAGCCAATAACGCCATCATCGCATCTTTCGCTTGTTTACTCCAAACTGGTTACAGCCTTTGTGTCAACAAGTTTTACGTTCTTTGCTTTCCTGGGATTACTGGTTTTAGTCAATAGAAAAATCTCCCTGAGTGATCTCTCATTTGATCAATCGTTTTTATTGTTGCTTGGGTCCATTGGCTTATTCCGGTTTATGTTGCTCCCCGATCTTTCGGACCGGTTTTATATTGGATTTTACCTGACGATAATGATCTTGCTGCTAAGAAGATTTTTTCCAAACACATTAACTGTAGTCCGTGAAGATCGTTAGCACCAGCTATATAAATACTCCAGAATATAGCAAGCCGGAAAAATGGCTGGAACGAATTTCCTTTTATACGGGGCTGTTGGAGGAACTGGCGAAACATTACCGAGTGGAAAGCATCGAGCAAATAAATTATTCAGGTAAGTTGAGAAAAAATGGAGTACATTATCATTTTCTCAATTACAAAAAATACCAGCTTTATTTTCCGTTGGCCTTACACCGGCAAATAAAAAAGCTAAACCCGGATGTTGTATTTGTCAATGGCTTTGTATTCCCGCTCCAAACAATCCAATTAAGAAGAACGTTAGGGAAGAAAGTAAAGATCATTGTGCTTCACAGGGCTGAGAGACCCTTTCCAGGCCTCAGGGGCGCACTGCAAAAGATCGCAGACAATTCTGTAAATGGTTATTTATTTGTATCCGTTGAATTTGGCGAAGAATGGATAAAAAGAGGGATAATCAAAGACAAGAAAAAGATCCATGAAGTGATGCAATCTTCATCTTCGTTTCAGCCAGGCAATAAGGATGTAGCGAAACGGGCATTTAACATTACCGGAGATCCCGTCTTTCTTTGGGTCGGCAGACTTGATAAGAATAAAGACCCGATCACAGTAATAAAGGGTTTTAAAAAATATCTTTCCTTTCGCCCAACTGCGAAATTATATATGATCTATCAGTCGGAGCAGATCCTCGCTGCGGTAAAAGAGATCATTGCTGAATGCAAGGATGCGATCCAATTGATCGGCAGAATAGATCACCGTCAACTACAATCATGGTATAATGCTGCTGATTTTTTTATTTCCGGCTCGCATTATGAAGGCAGTGGCATAGCAGCCTGTGAAGCGATGTCCTGCGGTTGTATTCCGTTACTCACAAATATTATTTCTTTTCGAAGAATGACGGGACCCGGCAAATGCGGACTTCTTTACGAACCGGGAAACACAGAAGGGCTTTTATCAGCACTAATAAAAACAGATGAAATGTATATTGAGAATGAAAAAGAAAAGACGCTCAGGCAATTCAGGACCGAACTTTCCTTTGAAGCGCTTAGCAAAAAAAT
>JAICPX010000577.1 GCA_025929635.1 Chitinophagaceae bacterium | reverse complement strand
TCAATTTTGAAATGCGCATGGCAGCGAGTGCCTTGAAAGATCTTAGTGAAGCTGACCGTTCTGCAAAAATTCAAGAATTAAAAGCTGCCAGAGACAAAAAATTGAGTGAACTCCTGACGGTTGATCAACTAAAAGCTGTAAAAGAGTTTTACGAAAATTGGGGAAAGAATAATGCGCCACAGAAACCGGCAAACTAATAGTAAATTACTTATCCGGAAGCTGCTTAAGGGCAGCTTTTTTTGTTTACGTAACCTACCTGTTCTTCCGCCCGCCCCGGGGTCTTGATATTAGATATTGGATATCGAGATACTTGATCGCCTCCCATCCTGGTAACCCAATATCTTAATATCTGATATCCCAATATCCGTCTCCAGGTATATAAATGCAGTAGAACTATCATTGTTCGGACAGCCATAAAAAATATTCAGCATCAAGTTCAATAACATCATCATGGCATTGTTCTTGTAAACAATGGGCACATTTGTTTGGTTATCTATCTAAAAGCCATCTCTTTCTTTATTAAAAAATTTTACTTACAAATTTCGAGGGTTATAAGCAATGTCATCGTCTTATGAGTCGATTCATCCCGATCAATTAAATTTTAAAGCCACCTGGAATGTCAATTAAACTGTTTGACCGGACCGTCCCCAAAATGTGCTCTCATTTTTATTTATCATACACTTAAAATTTAAAAAATCATGCAAAAATTCAGATGGCTGTTGGCATTGGCGTTAACAACTGTTATTGTGAGTTGCCAAAAAGAAAGTTCAATCACCGAGCAACCCGGAAACAGCAGTGACACACAAACGGAGATCGCTACACAAGCAACGGGATCATCGGGCTCTTGTATTGCTCCCGGCGGTCTTTATGTATCCAATATTGCAATCCCCACTGCAACCCTGAACTGGAGTGCTGTGAACGGTGCTGTTTTTTATAATGTCCAGTGGAAGTCAACTTCTTCAAATACATGGCTCAACGCCGCTTCCGCCACCTACGGAACAGCTGTCAATTTATATTCTTTGTCTGCTGGCACTACATATGATTGGAGAGTAAGAACCTACTGCAGCCTCACTGAAACCAGTGACTTCACCACTTCACAATTCACAACATCAGGATCAACAACTCCGCCTGTATCGGCTTGTCCGGGCCCAAATGATGTTAGCACCAACGGTACTTTCAGTGGCGCTGCTGCAATCAATGTGAATACAGATGTAAAAGGAACCATTGCCCCGGCAAATGATATTGATCATTATAAATTCACGATCAATTCGTATGGTACGATCGCTGTTTGGTTGACTACCTTACCTGCCAACTATGACCTTGCTGTATTCAATAGCAGCGGAGCGCAAATTGGTATTTCACAAAATAAGGGCTCTAAAAATGAATCGATCTCATTAATTGTTAACGCAGGTGACTATTATGCGAAAGTATTTCCGAAGGGTACCGCGAATAGTGCAACATCCTGTTATACGTTGAAAGTGCAAACGATCACTGCAACGGGCCAATAAAATCTAAGAGATTGAAAGAGAAAATGAGCGATGGGGAAACGCAAACTTCTTTTTTTCTCATTTTCTCTTTTGTCTCTTAGCCTTATAGTAACTTTTTAGCTGACGCCTTACTCCCTCAAATGTCATCTTTACGTTTTTAATAGTTCCATCTTCATTGAAATTAAGCTTATCTATACAGGTTACCCGGTGGTCGCGGTCAAGGTTTGGGATTGGTCGTCGATGGTACACAATATACCATTCATCAGTGTTTGGGATATTAATTACTGAATGATGCCCCGCACCAGTCGCAATACTTGAATCTGCTTCCAATATAGTGGAAAGCCTTTCAAAAGGTCCAAACAAAGAATCTGAAATTGCATAGGCTACCTTATATGTGTTGTTTGTCCAACCACCTTCAGACCACATCAAATAATATTTTCCGTTTCGTATGAACATAGTGGGTCCTTCTACATAACCATTCGGCGTAATGTCTTTCACCAATTGACCATCCGGGAAGGGTGCCAGGGCGCTAAAATTTTCATTGAGCTTTCCAATATTGCATCGTCCCCACCCGCCATAGATGATGTAATATTGACCGTCTTTATCCTGGAATACGAACTGGTCAATTGGCTGCGCATTATTATAAAACTGGTTAATAAGTGGCTTGCCCAGGTAATCTTTATACGGACCACCGGGTTTATCAGCTACGGCAATACCGATTCCGCCAAGTGTATCGTCCTTCACGCCGTTTCTCGCTTTGCTTTGAATATCATTTGCCGAAAAAAATAAAAAATATTGGTTGTCTTTTTTTATAATGCTTGGCGCCCACATAGCCATATAGGCCCATTTAATAATAGATGTATCAATGATCTTATGATGCTTTTTCCAGGTGACCATGTCTGTTGAAGAAAAGGCATCCATAAAAATCTGTTGCCTGTATTTGGCGGAGAAGGTTGGAAAGATCCAATACTTGTTTTCAAAAATAACAGCCTCAGGATCCGCATACCATCCTTCAATAACTGGGTTGCCTGGTTTTGTTTTCGCCTGCTGGGCATAAAGGTCATGTATAAAAAATGCGGGTAGAACTGCTAAGAAGCTTACAACTTTAGCTAGTGATCGTTTGCCTTGCATTGGAATTTCCTGATTTTTTTTAAAGTAAGTTGAAGATACGGTGGTTTATTGTCCTGTTTTTTTGCACAAGCAAAGGAAAGTAAAGAAAAATTTA
>JAICPX010000636.1 GCA_025929635.1 Chitinophagaceae bacterium | reverse complement strand
TCGTCGTCACGAAGCCGAGATGGTCGTTGAACCCGGCGCTGTATTTAATGGAACTTGTAAAATGGGTGCTATGATCAAGGATATTAAAATTGGCGAGAATGGGGTCAACAGAGCCATCCCACAACAAGAAGTTAAAAACATATAACAGCTATTTGAAATACAGCAGTCTGGCATTTCAGCTATTGGCTGCTATTGGTGTTTTTGGATGGCTGGGCCACAAACTTGACCAGTATCTCAACATTACTTTTCCTGCATTCATGTTATTGTTTGGCCTGGTAGCCTTTGCAGGAATGATGTATCAGGTCTACAGGTCAGTTAATAAGGATAATTCTTGATCCGCTTCTTTCTTAGTTTATGCCTGACCGGGGCTGTCCTGGTTATCGCAGGGAGAATTATGCTCGATCACCAATGGATCAGAGCGCTTCCGTCTTTTTTTTATCCTACACTCTTATTTCTGATCTTCGGAACAGGTCTGATCTTCGTATACCTCTACCGTTCTGGCAAGGCCGGTTATTTCGTGCAGCTTTACCTACTAACCATGGTGATAAAATTTGTTGCTTATGGGATATACAATTTCATTGTGATCATGGAAGATAAGGTTGGCGCAGCATCAAACGTTGTTTGGTTCTTGATACTTTATGTGAGTTTTACGGCCCTGGAGATAGGGTTTTTGCACCGAAAAATCTCCAGGAATTAGCGCCGGAAAATCGGGGGTTAATTTTTTTCAAAACATTTTTTTCTGGAGGTTTAATTAATACCTTTGCGCTCGGATTTAAAAACCTTGAAATTAGCCCTGAATGAGCCAATTTTTGAGTCTTCTTAGAAAAAATTTCGTCGCCTTTCTTGTTTTCTCACTGATCGTTCCGATGAACAGTTTGTCTGCTCAGAATGAGCATGAAAAGGCCGAAGAACCGTTTAACGCAAGCGAAGTTATCCTTCATCACGTGATGGATGACCATGTTTGGCATTTATGGGATCATGGCGGTACGATTTATTTGCCGGTGATTGTGTATTCGTCAGAACGGGGACTTGATGTTTTTTCCTCGCGCAATTTCTATGATGATCATCACAACATTGTGGAGTACAATGGCTATAAGCTTGATCATAACCATATCTATTTTGCAGATTCCGGGAAATCTGTGCTTGATCTTTCAATAACTAAGAATGTGGCGATGCTATTGATCAACGCAGTGTTGCTGTTGGTTATTTTTCTGGCTGTGGCGAAAGGATACGAAAAGAATAAAGGCAAGGCGCCTTCTGGCATACAGTCTTTCTTTGAACCTATTATCCTGTTTGTTCGCGATGAAATTGTAAAACCAAATATTGGTCATCATTATGAACGGTTTCTGCCTTACATGCTGACACTTTTCTTTTTTATTCTTTTTGGAAATTTATTGGGATTGCTTCCCGGTGCTGCAAATCTCACGGGTAACATTGCTGTAACACTTACGCTTGCTGTATTAACATTTCTCATTACCAACTTTAACGGGAATAAAGCATACTGGGGTCACATCTTCTGGACACCTGGCGTACCGCTACCCCTTCGGTTGATAATACTTCCCGTGGAAATTGTTGGCATATTTACAAAGCCAATCTCATTAACCATACGTCTCTTTGTTGCCATTACAGCAGGTCACATTGTTCTGCTAAGCCTGATATGTCTTGCCTTTATTTTCAAGAGCGTATTGGTAGGCGCTGGCTCAACGGTGATGGTATTATTTATCAGCCTGATTGAATTGTTGGTTGCAGGTATTCAGGCTTATGTATTTGTATTGTTCTCCTCTCTGTACATTGGTATGGCCATGGCTGAAGATGAACATCATTAAACTGACTAAAGATATCTCTTCGCCAGCTGGCGGAGAGTTTGTTTCACTTAACTATTTTATATATGCTATTTGCTATTTTATTGGACATTAGCTATGCAATTATGGGTGCTGGCATTGGTGCTGGTCTGGCTGCGATAGGCGCTGGGATCGGTATCGGCCGCATTGGTGGCTCAGCAATGGAAGGTATGGCGCGTCAGCCTGAAGCTTCCGGCAAAATTCAGGGTGCGATGC
>JAICPX010000191.1 GCA_025929635.1 Chitinophagaceae bacterium | reverse complement strand
CGCTAGGGCTTGAAGTTTGAAACCTTCGTATATCCCCCGCAAATAATTCTTCGGGTTCTTACTTCCATAATGACCGCAACGGCAATTATATTTACCATATGAATGAAATGATCCCTAACAATTCCGCCGTAGAAAGATTAATTGTTGAGTATATCGCGCAACAACAAAAATCCCTGTACCACCACAAGAAAAAAACTGATGCGGAAAAGGAATACAATAAGTTGCTGGCAATTTCCGGTGGAGAAGACAAAAAATTTTCTCTTGATGAAGCCGAAAGGATCTACAACGCCTACCAGGATATGATCGTTAATGACGAACTGTCGAAGTTGGCTGAATCAACGTTCAATGAGTCTTATGAAAAGTTGAAAGAACTTGGCCAGGTCTTATTTTATGCCAGCATCACTGCTAATATAATCGTCCCGCCTGTAAATGGAGGATTACCTGCGCAAAAAACAGTAACTGTTACTTTCCCGAATGGTGAAGTATTTGTTGCCTGATTTGATTCAGTATCCTGCTAATCATTCCTGGTATAATCCAGGTCATCGTAAAATCTTTCCTCAAAGGTGAATTTGGACGGTTTCCCGAATTTTAATACTACATACACCATATAGATGAGCAGGAATGGCGCGAAAATGAACATCGCAATGATAACTGCATCGGGAACCCGGATGTATGGTGAAAGCTGAAAGAATAACAAATACAATGTTGTAATGGTTATTATGATTGCCGGCTTTTTCATTCGATGTAATGTACAAAATGCCGGAGACGTAACATCAAATAAATTGGAACAGGACTTGTTATTTTTTCTGGAGCAAATTATTAATGCACCTTTTTTTTTAACCATACAAGCTTTGATTATACCCAATGGAAAGTTTATATAGAGAGATCACGGAATGGGAAACCTCTAATATGCAGGTTTTTTGGGGAGAAATTGCCCCATGTGAACACCTCGTACAGATCTATGAGAATGACAAGATATTTCTTGACACATTAGAAGGGTTTACAGGTTCAGGTTTTTTAGCTGATGAAACAGTGGTTGTTATAGCTACTTCCGGGCATCTCGAGGCCTTAAATGAGCGGCTGTTCTCACAGGGTTTTGATGTTAATAAGCTGATAAGTTTAAATCAATATGTACCGATCGATGCGCACAATTTGCTTTCGGTATTTTTAGTTGATGACCGGATCGATGAAAAAATATTTGACAGCTTTGTAAGCGGACTTATCGATCATGCAAGATTACGAAACGGAAAGGTCAGGGCATTTGGCGAAATGGTGGCCATTCTTTGGGAGCGCAGCCTATATGCCGCCACCATTCAACTGGAAAAATTATGGAATCAGCTTCACGCCAGATCAGAATTCACTTTGTTTTGTGCTTATCCAAAGATCGGGTTTACGCAATCGGCAGGCGAGTCGATCCATACAGTTTGTGAACAGCATACGAAAGTGATCGATGGCCATGCAAGACCGACGACAGAAATTTACTACAGGTCTGCATAAATTTGTGCCATGATCCATCAGCCGATTGGGCTTAGAAAAAAGAGCGCACTTGTATGTTTGCTCACTCTCCTTGTTTCAATTTATTGGTTCGTTGCTCAAATTGTAAATGTGTACCGTTTTCCCCCCGCCGGTGCCATTTATGAACTGCTTTGGTTGTTCATGCTGGTTTCCTTATTCGTGCTTCCCGTTATTTCATTTATTTGCTGGTATAAAAATAAGTTTAGCTTCGGGTCACCCGATTTTTACACCTTTCTGATTTCAGTTACCAGCCCGATAATTCTGGTTACACAATTTCCATGATAGGTTAAAGATCCAGGGAGGCTTGTTTTAATCATCGGGATACGGCAACTTTGCGGCACATTTCAACCGGCTATGATAAAGATCGGGCTTATAAAAGAGGGAAAAATACCAGCAGATAACCGTGTCGCCCTGACACCTGCTCAATGCAAATGGATACATAAGAACAGTGCTGAAGTTGAAATAATCGCCCAAAGCTCCGCGGTGCGTTGTTTTGCTGATCGTGAATATGAAGCTGCCGGTGTAAAAGTGAAACCCGATATAAATGACTGCGATATTCTATTGGGTATAAAAGAAGTGCCCGTTGAACTGCTTATTCCCGGGAAGACGTATTTATTCTTTTCGCATACAAAAAAGAAACAACCCCAGAATCAAAAGATGTTGCAGGCTATCCTTGAAAAAAAGATCACACTGATAGATTATGAATGTCTGGAACATGAAGATGGACAACGGATCATTGGGTTTGGATTTTTTGCCGGGGTAGTGGGGGCGCATAACGGAATGATGGCTTACGGAAAAAGAACAGGCTTGTATGATCTTGATCGCGTTTATAAACAAAGAAGTTTCCGGGAGCTGATCCATACCTATTTCGGGCTGCGATTGCCAAATGTGAAAATTGCCGTCACCGGATCAGGACGTGTGGCCCATGGCATTCTTGAGATCATGAACTTAATGGGTATTCATGAAGTGGAACCCGATGATTATCTCATTCGAAGATTTGCCTACCCGGTATACACACAATTAAAAGGAGCTGATCTTTATCAAAGAAAAGATGGCAACAGGTACAAGCGACTCGAGTTTCATGAACACCCTGAGCTATATCAATGCGTGTTCCTGCCGTATGCAGAACAAACAGATATTTTAATGAATGGTGTTTATTGGGATAAGAATGTTCCCAGGCTTTTTGAGAGAGAAAATATACATGCGGAAACTTTTATCATTCAAACAATAGCCGATATCACCGATGACAAAGGCGGTTCCGTACCGATAAATCTTGGCGATCAGACAATTGAAGACCCTGTTTATGGTATAAGCAGGCAAACATTGGAGAAGACAGCGCCTTACTTACCAGGTTCGATCGATATAATGGCGGTTGGCAATTTACCAAATGAACTGCCAAGGGACGCGTCAAGATATTTCGGAGAACAGTTGATAAAACATGTGCTTGAGGACCTGGTTGGAAATGGCTCGTCAATCATAAAAAACGCCACAATTGTTAACCAGGGAAACCTTACTCCACAGTATGAATATATGAAGGAGTATGCTCAAGGCATGTGACCGGCTGAAGCAAACCCCGATCCATTATCCGGCATTGTTTGAATCTCATTAATCTAAACTGATGGCTCCTAAATCAGTGGTCGTACCAGCGGCAACTATAACCTTTTCGATGATAAGAGTTGAATATTGGACGCTTCCAAAGTGCAGGTAATCCACTTTAACAACGTAAACACCCGGCGCCAGATCATTAATAATGAAAGATCCATCTGCAGCGGGGTTAACTTCAACGGAAGTATTGGCATCATTATAGGCAATGATACCAGCTTTCATTGGAACAGGCACCAGCGTTCCGGCGATAAAACCAAAATGTTTTGGAGCTAACCTGCTGGCCGGGTTAATTGCAGGATTATTGGGATTGATTGCAGAAGAATTATCATGACCTGCAACGGGGGCTTGTTTTGAACATCCAATGAAGAAAGTCATGCCAAAGACAAGCGCTGCAAACATCAAAAGCAGTTTCTTTTTCATAACTAATATTTTTAAAGGTCATAAATGATGAGAGTAATGGACATTTCCCTGGTGCTGATAACTTGAATTCCAGTATTGTGATCGAAACCAGGGTTACATTTCAACCCGTAATTTAAAATCCTTACAAGTTTTTGAAGATGACTTTGATTTCCGGGTCGACATGATTTTTGTCATAGAGGATCGACCCAACCCTTACAAATAGAGATAGTAATCTTTTAACAATTTGACAAAACCTGTCGTATACTGTTTGTTATCATCCCATATCGGGATCTCATCAACCGATGTTTCTTTATTTTCCCCTGGATGTAATTCGCATCTTAGCATGATCCGGAAATAATCATGTTTTGTGGATTGCCGCAGAAGGATCATTTTAATTATATGAAACGCAGAGTCTTTAAAAAGCTTTTTAATTTCCTCATTTCTTTTGTAAGGCAACAAAAGAAAGAAGTTTCCATTGGCCGTTAGCCTGTTCTTAATGATCGTCAGCAATTCATCCATCTTTAATTCCTCACTGTGATGAGCTATGTTCTTCACATCCTGTGCTGACCGTAATTCTTTTTCATAAAACGGGGGGTTGCTGATAATAAGATCATATTTTTTTTGTACAGTTAGTGATCTTACATCAGCATTGATCACCTTTATTCTTTCCTTCCACGGGGAAGTTTTTACATTTTCCGTTGCCTGGTTCGCCGCCTCTTTATCAATTTCTATTGAATCAAAAGACAGGGTTGGATTTTTTTGGGCAAGCATTAATGATAACAATCCTGTACCACTTCCAACATCTAACACTGACCCGGCTGCTGTCCCAATAGCCATCGGGATCAGACTACCGGCTTCACCTGCCACCCATGCTCCAAACAAACAGGCATCGGTCGTCACCTTCATGGCACAGCGATCCTGGTGAATAGTGAAATGTTTGAATTGGAAATAAGAGTTAGCCAAGTTGTTCGAGGTTTCAGAAAAAATATCAAATTGATATTATAACCATTCAGCCCTTGCCGATGCACTCACGGAAAGATCGCTGAATTGTTTTTCAAGATATTTATAATAACCAGTGATGGCGATCATGCCGGCATTGTCCGTGCAGTATTGAAGCGCCGGAATAGACGTTCTCCATTGATATTTGCGACCCATTTCTTCAAATGATCTTCTCAAGCCGCTGTTTGCGGATACACCGCCTGCAATGCAAATATCTTTTATACCAGTTTCAATGGACGCTTTCTTTAGTTTATTTAAAAGAATTGAGATGATCCTTTGCTGGATCGAAGCGCATAGATCCACGAGGTTTTCCGTGATGAATTTTTGTTTCTCTTCGTCAGTTGCCAGAAATTCTTCTTTATAAACATGGCTCGACCCTGCATTTTGCAGAAAATAAAGAATAGAAGTTTTCAAACCGCTGAAACTAAAATTAAGTCCGGGAATTTGTGGCTCGGGAAACCTGAACCTGTTTGGATCACCATCTTTTGCATATTTGTCAATCAAGGGCCCGCCAGGGTAGGGAAGTCCAAGGAGCTTTGCCGTTTTATCAAAGGCTTCGCCGGCAGCATCATCAATTGTTTCCCCGATCACTTTCATTGTTGTTGGTGATTCACACAAAACAATTTGCGTGTGGCCTCCACTTACTGTCAGGCATAAAAATGGGAATGCCGGTTTTGGATCATCGATCAGGTTTGCCAACACATGTGCCTGCATGTGATGCACAGCGATCAATGGTTTGTTTAATGACAGCGCCAGTGATTTGGCAAACTCAGTCCCGACGAGCAAAGAACCGATCAAACCAGGCGATTGCGTAAAAGCAAAGGCACCAACATCAAGTATCTGGCATCCAGCATCCCGCACTGCCGCATCCACAACGGGAATTATATTCTGGATATGTGCCCTTGAGGCCAATTCAGGGACAACGCCGCCATATTGTTCATGTACTTTTTGTCCGGCAATAATATTTGATAATATTTTTCCATCGCGACAGATCGCCGCTGATGTTTCGTCACAACTACTTTCAATTGCTAAGATTAGAATGCTACCCCCTGTCCCCCTAAAGGGGGAACTTGAGTTGTATTTTTCGTTTGAAGTGTTGGACATATCAAATAATGCAAATGTATTTCTTCACACTTCATTTATAAAGAATATTCGTTGAAATAACGATGATTCGATCTAAGTCTCCCCTCGTCATTGCGAGCATCGCGAAGCAAAGGGGACAGGGAGTTTAGTTAGTCCTGATAGCAACAACGGGATTCATTCTCGCCGCAATCACCGCCGGGATGATACCGGCAAGAACACCAACAACGAAGCAAATACCAATGGCCCAAATGAGATTTGCTGTGGACACATAGATGGGAAAATTAAATGCACTTGTCAATAGCTTGGTCAATCCAAAAACCAACAACAATCCAATAAGCCCCCCGATCAGGCAGAGAAATGCTGATTCCAGTAAGAATTCAACAAGTATAATACGGCTTTTTGCACCGATCGCTTTTTTCAAACCGATCTGGCTGGTACGTTCCTTTACACTTACAAACATAATATTGGCAACACCAAACAACCCGACGATAAGACTTATCCCGCCGATGACCATTCCACCCATGTTGATACCCGAAAAAGCCTGTTCAAATGCCTTGCTCCACTCATTAACATCATTTAATGAGAAATTATCTTCCTGTGTAGGGCTTAGTTTATTGATAGCTCTCATAGTGCCTTTCAGATCGTCTTTGAGTACAATATTTGTAACATTATCCAAGCCCTGAACAAGGATCAGCGGTTCTGAGCGTCGCTCATCCATTATGGTGCGGCCAAAACGATAAGGAGTGATCACTGCTTTATCCAGCTGCCAGCCACCAAGCATCTGGTTACCCTGTTTTTTAATAACCCCGGCGATCAGTAGTTTCTTTCCTTTGATAGTGATTGATTTGCCAACGGCTCTTTCAGGATTGACAAAAAGCAACTCCGCAATTTCATTACCGACAACTGCCGCATTAGAGCCTTGTTGAAATTCGGACGATGAGAGGTAACGGCCATATCGTATCTCGACACTTTGAATATTATTGAAGTCATCGCTCATCCCATAGATCAATACATCTTTCAACGTATTGTCTTCATATTCCACATCAGCCGAGCGGTTTATCTTAAATGCCGAATACTTTGCGCTTGGTGTTCTTTGCATTATTTGTTCAAGCTGTTCGTATTTTGGAGAGGGCCGTTTTACATACTTCCACCAGGGATATTCTCCATCACCACCAGCACTGTAGTCCCACTTGTCAATGTATATTGTATTGGTGCCAAAAGATTTTATTTCAGCCTGGATATTATGTTCAAGGCTACCAAGAGTTGCCATTACACCAATAATGCAGAAGATACCGATCGTAATGCCAAACAAGGATAGGAAGGTGCGGAGTTTATTTTTCCATAACTCCTGCAAAGCCATTTTAAGACTGCTAAAAACGATCTCGATCGTCCGGCGCATAGGCAAAAGTAATCAGAACCGGGATTTGTTGGAGTTTTTTTGATCAATGGGAGTGAGGATTATGTAGCCGGCTTTTGGGACTCCGATTGGGCTTCGGTTGCGTCGCACTCTTGTACGTTCGGTAACTGTATTCAGCTTTTTGTCCACCCTCTTTCGATCATTCATGATTGTTCTACATCGGCCCCCGTCCCGATTAATTCGGGAAGGACAAAGAGCCGTCCACCACCTGAAATTTATTACGCAAAACGATTGAGTAATGTTTCATTGTCCCCCGCTGGCGGGGGAAGTACTTCGATCCGAATGATTTTATCTGAAGGGGGTGGACAAAGATGGATGAATATTCCTACTGGACTTTTTTCTTTTTTTGTTTTGGTGGTGGGGTTTCGTCTTTGATTTCAGTGAGTTCAAGTTCTCTACCCTTAACAGGTTCATCAGTAGTAGCTGCTCCACTCCAGATCAATCTAATTTCCTCCTCCAATTTTGCAGATTTTATCAATTCCTGACAGGCCCTAACGTATTTCGTTGTATCATCATGACAGTTAATAGAGGTCACAAATTTGTATTTTCTTGGCGTATTTGCCTCCAGAATAAAATTTGAAGCATCAGTAGGAACAAATTCACATTTGTTTTCAAATGGAAGTTGCCAATAGCCGGATTCATTTATTAAATTGGCTAAATAAGTAAAGGTTTTTTTTGAAATCGGAATTTTGGCAATTGAGTAGTCGAATTTATCACTACCCGGATCGGCAGATTTATCAAGAAGTTCTTTGTAATACCCGGCATTCAATAATCGTGGTTTTAATTTTATCAGAGAATCAAAATCATGTTTGTATTGTTTCGCGTAAAAGGATTTGTCGCCATATATCGTTTTATTAAGAAGATCTTTGTAATATTTACTATTTAATAATTCTGGATTTACAGCTTCAAGAGAATCGAAGACGTCTCTGTATTCCATTTCATAAAAAGTGTGGTCACTATAGGTGATTAGAAATTCAAAATTTTGAAAATCTTCCCTTTCGGTTTTGTTCAGCTTTGTTTTATCATGCAATGGGTATTTCCAAAATTTGGTTTGTTTTTTAACAATTATTTCTGTTGGAGTTAGGGTGATAATAGTTGAAAAATGCCAGTCAAGATAAGTAAACCTGAAAATTGTTGTCTTAGCTGGTTTTATACTGAGGTTGTATTCATCGAAAAGTCTAAGCAAATTATAAGTTTCCGTAGTCTTGATCGTGTCGAACGGAGCAATAATGTCTTTCAACGGATAGCAATAAAAAGTTGT
>JAICPX010000022.1 GCA_025929635.1 Chitinophagaceae bacterium | reverse complement strand
GGTACACGTACGTGCCATATATCGGTTTATTCTTTATTGCGGGCCATTTGCTGTCATTATTTGCAAAAGGAAATATGGTAAAGGCGTATTCTGTTCTGGCCCCTATCGCGCTGATATTTTGTGTGCTGTCTTTTTTACAGGCACGTACCTGGAAAAGTGGGGAAACCCTTTGGGATAATGTGATCAGGAATCAGCCGTGTTCGAGAGCTTACAGCGCAAGGGCCACCCTGTTCAGAAGAGATGCCGGTAAACTAAAAGAAGAAGCGGGTCAATTGATGGATCAAAAAAGAACACAGGAAGCCAATCAAAAAAATGAAGAAGCAAACAGAAATTTTAGAAAAGCGATTGAATATTATACGCACGCAGTCAGACTAAATGCGATCGACCAGGAATCGTACAACAACAGGGCAAACATCTACATGGACATGAACAAATTTGATTCTGCCCTTATCGATTACAGGGAATCGATCAGGATAAAACCCGATTATTATGTGGCAATGGACAATATTGGCGCTATGTATGCACGCAAAAGCATGTTTGACTCGGCGCTCTATTATTTTGGAAAGGCAATTGCAGTGAAACCGGATTATAAACCGGTTTATAACAACAGGGCAATTGTTTACCTGAATACAAACCGGTTCCAGGAAGCAATTAAAGATTGGCAAACATATTTGATATATGACAGGGATAACCCGGATATACTGAATTCGATTGGCGAGTGCTACCGTAAACTAGGGCAAAACCAGGATGCCCTGAAATATATTAACATGGCGATCGGGATCGAAAGAAATGCTTACTATTTTTTAAATCGTTCATATACCTATAAAAATTTAAACAATATTGAAGCCGCCCGTAACGATGCCATGACAGCGAAAAATGCAGGTCTGGGATTGGATCCTGCGTATGCCGCATCGCTGGGTATTCAATAAATCAGAGTTTTAATAGTTGACGATAACTTTCAGGAATGGCAATTTTCTTAGGAGCTTGCGTGGCCCTTATTGCATCCTGCTTTGCTAATTCAATTTCACCTAACTGGTAGTGGCAATAAGATCTGTTGAGGTAATAATCTCCCTGCGGGTTGATTTGAATTGCTTTGGTAAAATCGGCCATCGCCTCTTTGTATTTCTTATAGTGATTGAATAAAAGACTTCCACGATTATTTAACGCATAGTCAGTATTGGGATTTAACCGCAAACACTCATCAAAATATCTTATTGCAGAGTCTGGTACATTGAAGCGTTGATAAACTACTCCTTTTGTATAATAACCCAACCGGTTTTGTGGCTCCAACTTTATCAATGCATTTGCATCAGATAATGCCAGGGAATCCTGGTTAAAACGCAAATAAATGTTTTGCCTGTTCTCATAACCCTTTGCATGATTCGGCCTGGCTTTTAGCGCTATCGTACAATCCTCCAATGCTGTTTCCAGCATTTGTCTCTCTTTTTCCTTTGTCCCGGCCTGTTGTGAAGCACGAATTAAATGATTGGCCCGGTTCGTTCTTGGCACTGCTGCATCAGGATAATGCCTCAAAACATTTGTCCAGAGTGTTTCACTATTCTTCCAAACCTTTGTTCTAAAAAATGTCATTATGCAAAAAATCAATACTGCCACGGCGGGGATTCCCCAAAGCAATTTTCGATTGACAGTAGCTGCATACTTATCCAGGATCATCCCGATAAGAAAAGCCATACCGATATATGGCACATAGGTATATCTTTCAGAAACCAATGTGCCCCCGATCGGGATCAACTGCAATACAAGCGCAAGATTGATCATGAAAAAGAAAAAAGAGAAAACCACCAGCTTATTCTTTCTGCTTATCCATACAAGGAACAAAAGGCCCAGGGAAAATAATGGTGATAACCATACAGCCCATCCAAGATTACCCGGTGAGGGGAAAGGATGAAATGTTGACAATGGATAAGGCACAAAAAACCGGAGTACATAGACTGTACTGGTATAGGTCGCAAAAAAGAATCTTGACCATAAAGGATAAAAATCAAGACCTGCTATCGCCGATTTTGACTGGATCGTCACCGTGATGAAGGCGAATACGATTGATATCGCTAAGAATGGAATCTTCCACCATATTTTTTTTCTCAGGTCCTGGCCATACCAGTAATCGAGTAAAAAAAGAACGAGCGGTAAAACGATAGCGGCCGGCTTTGATAATATAGATAATGCAAAAAAGAAAAGACATAGCAGGATATATCTTGTTTTATTATTGGTAAGAAAATACCAGTATTGTATCAATGCCAGCAAAAAGAAAAAAGTGTAAAGCACATCTTTTCGTTCTGATATCCAGGCTACCGATTCCACATGCATCGGGTGTACACCGAAAACAATGGCGCTAAAGGCAGCAACCCAAATTCTCCTGCCGGAGATCAGCCAAATGAAATAAAATACCAGGCCCGTATTGGCAAGATGAAATAACAGGTTGGTGATCAAATATGACGATGGATCAAGCTCCGTCATCATGTAATTCAGGGCCAGGGTCGATACAGTGATCGGATGATAGTTCGAAACAACTGGCTTATTGATGTCGAATATACCTGCCCAGTCCGGGCCCCGCAATAAATTATTCTGAACAACATAATACTCATCGTCCCAATTGGTAAGCTCGTTATTTAACATGGGTATAAAACAGAGGCCTGTGATGATCAGGATGGGAACTAGCCACGGCAGGAATGATCTTTTTTTCACTTTCGGACGCTGAGGCTTCCGCTCCGAAGGCTTTTGAGATTGCGGTTTGGCATATCCTGTTTTCTTCTTTTTACTCATCTAAAATGATTTACATTACCAATGATAAATCAACTCAGGTCTACTTTGATTGGAGGATCGGTTTATATGAATCAGGCAAAATAATCCCCTTCTGTTCCGCAATTAATGCATCAGCACGTGCCCTGGCTACATCACCTAACTTATAATAACAAAGTGAACGGTGGTAAAAATATTCACCCTGGGGATTGATCGCAATGGCTTTTGTAAAATCATCTAATGCTTCATTGTATCGCTGAAAACCATTGTATAATAAACTCCCCCTGTTATTGAGCACATTGTCCGCATTGGGGTTTATCGCAAGACTTTTATCAAAATTTGCCAAGGCGCTATCCGGCCTGTTCGATCTCATATACACAACGCCTTTAGTATAGTATGCATGGCTGTTCTGCGGATCTAATCTTAACAACATATCTGCATCAGCGATAGCCAAAGAGTCTTTCTTCAATAATAAATAGATATTCTGGCGATTCTCATAAGCGTTGGCGTGGGTTGGCTTTAATTTGATTGCCACGCTGGACTCGTCTAACGCTCGTTGCAGTAGTTCGGTTTGTTGTGCCTGGTTTTCGGGCCTGGCTGCCATCGCTTTTAGATAATTCGCATGATTTGATCTTGGTGTAGCAGCGTCAGGATAATGCCGGATCACATCAGTCCATAGCGTATCTCCATCCTTCCAGACCTTTGTTCGTTGAAAGGAAATGATCCCAAAGATGATCCCGATGACGAATGGCACTGCCTTAACCATAGCAGCTCTTGAAGTATTCAAGTATTTGTTAAGCAGCATGCCGGCTAAAAAGGCCAACCCGATATAAGGTATGTACGTATATCTTTCGGAAACGATCGTTAACCCGATTGAAACTATCTGGATGACCAATAAGAGATTTATAACAAAGAACAGGATGGAAAACACAAACAATTTATCTCTTCTCTTTAACCATAAAAGCGCCAGTAATGCTATCATAAAAAGAGGCGATAAATAAACCGTCAATCCCAGTGATTCAAGTGCAGGATATGGATGAAATGCGGAAAGCGGGTACGGAACAATAAATCTTACTGCATAGGTCATGATCGTATAACACGCAAAAAAGAATCTTGACCATAATGGCCAGATGTCAAGCCCGGCAATTGCATCGGCCGATTGAACTTTTACTGTGATGATGCCAAACACTAATGACAAAAGAAAAAAAGGAATTTTTTCAATGACCAGTTTCCATTTCAGTTGTCGTCCTTTCCAATAGTCAAGCAAAAGCAATACAACCGGTAAAATAATAGCGGCGGGTTTTGACAAAAGCGAAAGAACAAAAAATACCAGGCAAAAAATATAACCAGGGCGTTTACCTGTTTCAAGAAACCGCCAGTATTGAAGAAGCGCTAACAGGAAAAACAAAGCGTACAGTACATCTTTTCTTTCCGATATCCATGCTACCGATTCTACATGCATTGGATGAACTCCGAAGATGAGTGCAGTGAAAGCAGCAACAAAATTCTTCCGGCCTGAAATCTTGTAAACAAAAACAAAAACTAATCCCGTGTTAGTGATATGCAATAACCAATTTACAAAATGATAAGAAAAGGGGTCAAAGCCACTGATCATGTAATTGATCCCAAGGGATACCATTGTCAAAGGATGATAATTCGAAGCAGCAGCCTGTGTGAACATCGCCCCCCAATCTGGCCCTTTTAATAAAGGATTTTGCGTTATATATAACTCATCATCCCAATTGGTAAATCCGTTGGAAAGCATTGGTAAAAAACTGGCAGCCGTAACGACCAGGACGGGTATCATCCACGGAAAAATTGTTTTGTCAAATGAGGAAGATCGCCCCTCTTTCTTATGAACAGGTTTAATTTTAGCTTTTGTTTTTATCGTGACCTTCTTACCCATTAAATTACTGGAGGAGTGGTTTAAGTTCATCCGGGATATTTGCATTCTTTTGTCTTGCACTCAATACGTCCGCTTTTGCCCTATTTATGTCGCCGATCTTTTGATAACAAAGTGCGCGGTATACGTAATAGTTTCCCAACGGGATGATGTTGATGGCGGTTGTAAGATTGTTTATCGCTTCGTCATATCTTTTAAACGAATACAAGATCAATCCTATGTTGTAAAAAGACCGGTGATCGGTTGGACTAAGCTGAACACATTTTTTATAATCTTCAAGTGCTTTTTCAGTTTCACCTGTTTTGAAATAAGCTGTCGCCCTTATGTCATAGGCCAGTCTATAGTCCGGCTTTAGCCTGACAAGCTGATTAGCATCGGCTAAGGCTTCCTGGAATTCTCCCCTGTCCAAATGCATTAAGCCCCTGTACTCAAATGCCGGTGCATGATTGGGCCAAATCGATAAAGCTATTCTGCAATCTTCCATTGCGACCTTATAAATACTATCGACAAATGGCTTTTGATCGGGACGAAGCGCAAGCTTTGAAAGATAATTTGCCCTGTTCGTTCTTGCATAGGGCGCACGAGGAGTATACTTCAACGCGTTTGTCCAAAGCGTGCCACTATTCTTCCAGATTTTTGTACGTTGAAATGTCATAATACCAAGTACAAGAACAAACACAGCTGCTATTCCTAATATCCATTTTGGAGGAATAAACTTTACCCGGCTGCCAAGCATTGCGACAATAAATGCAAGCCCGATATATGGTACATAAGTATATCTTTCCGACACGATCGTAAGACCAATAGAAAGAACCTGGAGAACAAGCAACAGATTAACTATAAAAAATAAGATCCCAAAAACAAAAACTTTATTCTTTCGCAAAAACCACAAAGCGATCAGCAAGGCAACAACAAAAATTGGAGACAGAAGGATCGCGTAACCGGGAAAGTTTGTTTGTGGGAACGGATGAAAAGCCGATAACGGGTATGGAACCAGAAAGCGATAGAAATATGTCATCAGTGTATAACAACCAAAGAGCAAACGATCAGTTACTGAAAACACATGTAATCCTACCATCGCAGATTTTGATTGAATCATAACCGTTATAACTCCGAATATTAAAGACAGAATGAAGAAAGGAACCTTTTCGGCGATCATTCTCCCGCTAAATGAACGACCCTTCCAGTAATCAAGCAGTAATAAAACAAGAGGCAGTATAACTGCAGCCGGCTTTGACAATAGTGATAAAATAAAAAATCCTAGGCAGATCCAAAGATTCTTCTTCTTTTCACTTTGCAGGTAACGCCAATATTGTATCAACGAGAGCAGGAAGAAGAATGTATAGAGAACATCTTTCCTTTCTGCCACCCAGGCTACTGATTCCACATGCATTGGGTGAACTCCAAAAACCAGCGCAACAAAGGCAGCAACAAGCTTATTATTACCTGAAATGTTCCAAATAAAATAAAATACAAGTAGCGTGTTTGCTATATGCAATAAATAATTAAACAGGTGATAGGAAAAAGGATCAAGACCTGAAATAGCGTAATTGAAAGCATAGCTCAGGATTGTGAGTGGGTGATAGTTACCAAGAAGTTGCCTGGTAAAAATACTTTTCCAATCAGGTCCACGAAGCCATTGGTTATTGACAACATAATATTCATCGTCCCAATTCGTGAATTCATTAAATAGCATCGGGAAAAGACACAGGCCAGTTACCGCACCTATAAGGATCAACCATGGTAGCAGAGGATAATGTCTCCTGACCCTTACTTTTTTCCTTATTGTGGTTTGCGAAGTCTTTTTTGCTTTCTGTTGTTTTTTTGTCGCCATAACTTGGATGAGTAAAAATAACCCGGGAGAAGGCTCAAAATAAATAAATATGAGGAATAAGTACAACTGTACCCCGGGTTGAAAAGATATTTTTAGTCGTTCACAATCAAATCATTCTGTCTTTATACATTTGCAGCTTTGGTGAATCTTTTATATTTTACCGCCTTAAAATCTGCATCCTATCCAATGAAACGCCCTCAAAAATATACACGGAAGGATGGCGAAGAAACAAAAAATAAAAAAGAGGATCGTTGTACCCGAACGAACTTCTGAAAAAAGCTCAACACCCGTACCAGTCACTGCAAAACAGCCCGCAGCGCCAGGTGTCAACCTGATACTATTTGACACAAAAACAAAAATTTTTCTTCTTATTTTACTGGTTGCTTATATAATCCTTAGTTCTTTAAAGATTCATACCTCTAATATTGCCAATTGGGATATTTACTTTGGCCTGGAGAAATCAGAATCGGTTATTGCGGGTAAGCCGAGATTTATAAGAATGGATGAATGGATGATCAGCTCCACGGGAGCAATTGGACAATATAATGCCGGCCTGCCTTTGAAAAACAGTTCCGTTGGGGATTTAAATGCTCCGCTTGTTTGGGGGCTACCTGTAAAAGATATTAGCTCCGCTCTTCGTCCTAATATTTGGCCGTATTTCATTTTCGATCTCGAGCATGCTTTTGCATTTGCCTGGAATTTTAATATTCTTTTCTTTGTTGCAAGCACTTTCCTTCTTTTAATGCTTTTGACAAGAAATAATTTCTGGCTTAGTGTTACAGGAACATTTTTTATTTTCTTTTCAGGAGGTTTGCAGTGGTGGTCATATTTTATTGGCAACTACATGCTTTATCTCAATGGTATGTTTATATCGGTAGTTTATATTCTCTATAATAAAAAACTTCGACCGCTCATTATTGCTGCTTTGATGTTTGTTTTGAGTTCTTATGGTTTTACTTTTAACTTATACCCGCCATTTCAGGTACCGCTTGTATGGCTGTATATTTTTCTGTTTATTGGTTTCTTATTGCAAAGAAAAGATTTTCAAATTTTTAAACAATATTGGAAATTAAAAGCAATTGTATGTGGCGCAGCTTTAGTCATACTTGGGATTTTCATGTATCATTATTATACGCTGGTTAAGGACACCTATTCAATGATGCTGAATACAGTTTATCCCGGCAGAAGATTTTCAACCGGCGGTGATATGAGAGACGGAAAAGTCTTTGCTGAATTCTTTGGCATTTTCATGACAGACACTCACACACCAGGATATTGGCAGAATATCTGTGAAGCAAGCGGTTTCATTATGTTTTTCCCGATCGTATTTTATGCAATGGGCTATTATTTTTATAAAATCAGGAAAACGGATCCTATCCTTATTTCAATAACTATTTTTTTCCTGATCGGCCTCATTTATGTTTTGATCGGGTTTCCTGCTTTTTTAAGCAAGCTTTCGTTATTTTCAATGTCCCCGGCATTTCGTGCTTTGCCAATCGTCGGTTTGGCTAATTGCTTTTTACTGATCTGTTATATTGCCAGCCCGCGAACACAAGTCACGAATGAAAAATTCTCGTGGCTCGAATTTGCCATCATAGCTATAACAACCTTTATTTTTATCCGCATTGTAAGCTCATATATAAATAAAGTAACCCAAAATTTCTTTACTTCTTCCGAAATAAGTATTGTTTCTATCATCGTTGTCATTGCTTATTTGCTTACACGATATAAAAATTTTCCCTATGTAAGAGCTGGATTATACCTTGCATTATCAGGCATGGTCATCAGTAATGCAAATGTCAACCCCGTGACAAAAGGCCTTGATCCGATTTTAGAAAATCCATTGGTGGTCGATAGTAAAGAGATACATGAAAAAGATCCGGATGCCCGATGGGCCTTATTTGGAAATTCAAGATTGACACATTTACTAAAAGCAAATGGAATTGATCTTTTTAATTCTGTAAAGCTCGTCCCCCCTATGAAAGATATGAAAGTGCTTGACCCTACAGGAAAATTTGATTCAGTGTATAACCGCTACGCGTGGATGACGATGAATTCAAAACTATTTGCTCCATATTTCGGAGTGAACTGGGGTGACACCGTTGTGTTGCGAAGACCTGAGGGGTTTCAGGACGGTTATACCATCTATATGGACCCATGCTCTCCACGATTCAAACAATTAAGGGTAAAATATTTTGTGTTTGATACTGTGCCAAGTCCCAATGAAGTAAGATGTATGACCAAGCTCAAGGAAAACGGGAGGCTTTTTATTTATAAACGAAACGACCAATGATCATCACTGTTGTCATACCGTGTTATAACGTATCACGCCACATTGAAGACGTGATCAAAAAGCTCCCTCCGGAAGTGAGGTGGATAATTGCTGTGAATGATCAGTCAAAGGACGACACCGAAAAAATATTAGCAAGATTACAGGAAGAAAACAAAAAAGTAATTTTTATAAATCATGAAATGAACCAGGGCGTGGGTGGCGCCATGGTCACGGGTTTTAAAAGATCTATTGAGCTAAACAGCGACATAACAATAAAGATCGATGGCGATGATCAAATGGATAGCTCATACATACCGGGATTGATCAAACCAATAATTGATAACAAGGCTGATTATACAAAAGGCAATCGTTTCAGGGATTTTAAAGCACTCAGGCAAATGCCTGTGCTGCGAAGGTTTGGCAATCTTGGATTAAGTTTTATGATCAAGGCGGCGTCAGGCTACTGGAACATCTTTGATCCGAACAATGGCTTTGTTGCTATAAATAATGAAATGCTGAAAACGATCGATATTAATAAGATCCACAAACGGTATTTTTTTGAATCATCAATGCTTATCGAGCTTTATCATGCCGATGCCGTGATCCAGGAAATTCCAATGAAAGCAAGATATGGTAACGAAGTTTCAAATCTTTCCATGGCCAGAACACTTTTCGGGTTTCCTCCAAAACTTTTGAAAGCATTTATACGCCGTATCATATTGAAGTATTTCCTGTTTGACTTCAATATCGCGTCATTGTACCTTTTGTTTGGAGTTCCGTTATTTCTTCTTGGACTCATTTATGGTGTCGTTAATTATGTTGAATATGGCAGCAGCCACACGCCCGCACCTACGGGTACGGTAGTAATCCCAACACTGCTTATTATTATGGGATTTCAATTGCTTTTGTCTGCCACCAGTTATGATATTTCAAATTATCCCAAATCAAAAGATGTAAATTCCAAAACATGACAGCAACAGCTGAAGAAATATATTCACAGGATTATTTTGACTATTTGCATAATCGTTCATCTTTTAGAAAGAAAGTAAGGTCATTCTATTTAAATGATATTAAAAAATATTGTACTGGTAAAACGATCGATTTTGGTTGTGGTGTAGGAGAGTTATTAAGAATGCTTCCTGCAGGGTCGATCGGATTTGAGGTCAATAAAGTTGTAGTTGGGTTTTGCAAGAAAAATGGGTTAAACGTTTATCTGTATGTTCCTGAAGACGACAATTATGAGTTCAAAATGATCGAAGCGGGAACGTATGAAACATTTACGATGAATCATGTATTGGAACATCTGGAAAGATCAGCCGATGTTGTCAATAATATATTCGAAAGTTGTAACCGGCTTGGAATAAAAAGAATTGTATTCACGGTACCGGGACATAAAGGCTACAAATCTGATGCAACACATCAAACCTTTATCAGCATGGACTATATAACGAAGAATGGACTGATAAACAATAAACATTACCGAATGAGAGTGAACAAATATTTTCCGGTCAATTCAGAGACCTTCAGTCGCTACTTTACTCACAATGAGTTAAGATTAGTATTTGATAAAAGACAATGAGCAATCATTCATTTGCCGTGATGGCATATAAGGATTCACCATACCTTTCCGGCTGTTTGGATTCATTAAAACATCAAACTGTCAAAAGCGAGATCTTTATTACTACGTCAACTCCATCATCATACATCAACGAGACAGCAAAAAAGTATGGTATAAGAGTATTTGTAACTGAGCCAGGAAAAGGTATCGCCCATGACTGGAATTTCAGCCTTGATTCGGCTAAAACAAAACATGTGACATTGGCTCACCAGGACGATATATATGTTTCAAATTACACCGAGCAATGCTTAAAGGCTTCAGAAAAATTCGATGACACGCTGATCTGTTTTACTGATTATAGCGAATTAATAAATGATGACAGAGAACGGAACTCGACATTAATGCTGAATGCAAAGAGAGTCTTGAATTTTATGTACATGCCTTTTAAAAATAATATAAAAAGCAGAACATGGAAAAGATTCTCGCAAGCTTTCGGCACTCCCATTCCCTGTCCTACTGTAATGTTCAATAAAGAAATGCTTGCCGATTTTAGATTTTCTGAAAAATATAAAATAAGTCTTGACTGGGATGCGTGGTTGCGAATGTCTGCAATGAAAGGACGTTTTGTATATGTACGCAAAATACTTTTAAAACACCGGATACATATTGAATCAGCAACTACTGAGGGTATTAAGGGTAACGTGAGGCAAACAGAGGATTTTGAGATATACTGTCGTATCTGGCCAAAATTCATTGCAAGAGTACTTTCAAGATTATATGCCGGCAGTTACCGGTCAAATGAAATATGATCTTCTTGATTTAATGAAAAAGAATTTGTTGAATATATTGAAATATACCGTACTGCTTGGAGTAGCTGTCGCTCTACTGTGGTATGCATTTAAGGGGATGGATGTTAAAACCGTATTTCAACAGATCTCAAATGCGAATATTTTTTGGGTGTCGATTTCAGGTCTCATTTCTATTGTAGCATTTGTTGTTCGTGCGCACCGATGGAAATTGCTGATCGAACCAATGGGTCACACTCCTTCATTAAAAAACACAACCTACTCCGTAATGGTCGGATACTTTGCCAACCTGGCCTTCCCTAGATTGGGAGAAGTGTCACGTTGCGGTGCATTAAGCAAAGCCGAATCGATCCCCTTTAATAAATTACTGGGAACCGTCATTGTCGAGAGGATCATTGATGTTCTCAGTCTTCTCATTTGCATTTTGCTAGCAGCGATGATCGAATATGAAAGACTTGGGAATTTTTTTACTGAAAAAATTTTAGCCCCTCTAAACGAAAGGTTTCAAAAACTTACCGGATCACCCCTGCTGCTCGCTGGTTTTGTTTTAGTGTTGCTCATTTTACTCGGCTTGGCAATTTATTATATCAGAAAAAATAGCAAAAAGGAGCCCGGTTCGGGGATCAACAAAATAGTCAGGGGCTTTATTGACGGGTTAAAGTCTGTGGGAAATTTAAAACGTCCTGGTCTTTTTATTTTTCAATCTGTATTTATCTGGGTATTATATTATCTCGGAGTTTATGTCGCCTTATACGCATTTTCATTTACAAGCGATCTCGGGGCCAATGCTGCCTTATTTCTTCTTGTTGCAGGAGGGATAGGGATGTCGGCGCCGGTCCAGGGTGGTATTGGTGCCTACCATTTGCTGGTAAAGGAGGGCTTGATATTGTATGGAGTGGCGGCGGAAAACGGGCTGGCATTTGCGTTTGTGCTCCACGGTCTGCAACTGATCATTGTAACTGTCCTGGGAACTGCGTCGTTATTCCTGCTGTTCGCAGGTGCTAAAAACAAGCAACCTATAGCTGAGAAAACCTGACTGTTCATTTCAACCTATAAAAGAATTTTATTTACTTTATAATTCATCAGACCATTATGGCAGCGAAAAGAAAAAAGAAATACCACAGGTTGCGTCAGCCTGGACCAAAACAACAAATAGAAGAAGATGTACAGGACGTGGAAGACGTGGAAGAAACAGAGTCGGATTCGGGACCCGCATTCAATATAAATCTTTCCGGGCCATTGCGCTTCGCATTGATGGTAACCGGTGGGTTTTTCCTGATTGCCATTATTGGTATGCTGACACATGAAATGTGGCGTGATGAACACCAGGCCTGGTTGGTCGCAAGAGATGCCAATTCGTTGTCCGGTTTACTTGACAACATGAATTATGAAGGCAATCCTGCCCTTTGGCATTTTTTTCTTTTTTTAATCACAAGGGTAACACATGACCCTGTTTTCATGCAGGTATTTCATTTGCTTGTGGCAACCGGTTTTATTTTTATTTTCAACAGGTATGCGCCGCTAAGTAACCTTCATAAGATCTTATTTTCATTTGGATACTTTCCATTATACGAATATGCAATTATCAGCCGGAGTTACGCCCTGGGAATATTGCTTGTTTTTGCAGTTTGTGCTTTATATAAAGACCGGATGACGAAATATATTCTGATCGGGATATTGCTCGCCTTGCTGGCTAACGTTACCATTTATGCAATCGTACTTGCTGGTGGACTTGCCGGCATTCTTATATTAGATTATTTTCTTTACCAGCAAAAAAACCCGAGGGCGACTTTACAATTGGTAGCCGGCATCCTCATTTTTATTTTGGGAACTGCATTTTCGTTCTATCAAATATGGCCGGAAAAAGACAATTCATTCCCCGCAGCTTATGCCAAACAACTGTTTGATTTTGCCAGGTGGTGGCAGGTGGCATCAAAACTCTTCACAACATATGCATCTATTCCTCAAATACAGGAAAACTTTTGGAACACCAGTATTATTTATAAAGATCCCGGAGTTATTCTCACCGGCAAAGCTCAGATCTGGTTCGATCAGAACCCGGCGTACTTATTTTCCTGGGTCCTGATGCCCATAGCACTTTTTGCCTCGGGCGTTATTATTTTTTTGCGTAAACCACTGATCCTGTTATTGTACACGGGTACAACACTGGGATTGTTTGCTATTTATTATTATACCGCCTTATTGCACGCAAGATATTGCGGCTATATGTTGATAGCATTAGTGGTTTGCTATTGGCTTGCCGAATATTATCCCGAAAGGAAACAGCGTTCAGCAACCAGCGGTTTTTTAACAAGACTGGGTCAAAAAATGAATAAACCCTTTTTGACAACAGTGCTTGCATTGAGTGTGATTGGTGCCCTGGTAGCGTACAGCATGGATATTCAATACAAGTTTTCATCGAGCAAACAGGCTGCGAATTACATCAAGCAGAATAAAATCGATACTATCCCGATAGTGGGCATGACAGATTTCGTGGTATCGCCGTTGTCAAGTTATTTGGATAAAAAGATCTATTATTTGCAAATGGCGGACACTGGAAGTTTCACCGTCTGGAGTAAGAAACGAAGGGACCAGATGAGTTTTGAAGAAACGGTTGCTGCTGTTGGTGCATATATCGATAAAGGGCATCCAAGAGTTCTTTGGGTTAAGAACAGCGCACCCCAGATAACATTACCTGATGGTAAAACAACACAGGAGATGACCAGGGCAATTTTGCGGAATGATCTGCAGCTTGATCTTATAAATAAATTTGCCGGGGGAATTGTTAATGACGAAGAATATTATATTTACCTGGTTCAAAAAGTTGATCCTGCCAGGGTTGATTACAGCCAGTATATAAAAATTGATTGGAAACCGCCTGCTCCTACATCCATTTTCCCTTGAAAACCATGATAATTTGAACTTTTGAGCAAGGTTTTATATTTTTCGCGATTAAATCATAGTTATGATCCATGGGAAGAAAGTAGTTGTAGTGTTGCCAGCTTACAATGCGGCAAAAACCCTTGAGAAAACGTACAGGGAAATTGATTTTGATATAGTAGATGACGTGATCCTGGTTGACGACAACAGTAAAGATGAGACTGTCGAAGTAGCAAAACAGATCGGCATCAATCATATCTTAAGACATGATCGTAACTATGGCTATGGAGGGAATCAAAAGACCTGTTATAATTATGCATTAAAGATCGGGGCTGATATTGTTATCATGCTTCATCCCGATTACCAATACAACCCAAAGCTTATTCCTTCGATGGCGTACCTGATCGCTAAGGAAGTTTTTCATGTCGTTCTTGGTTCGAGAATCCTGGGCGATAGGGCAATGATCAATGGAATGCCTGTTTACAAATACATTGCAAACAGGATCCTGACATGGACGCAGAATTTTCTCATCTGGCAAAAACTTTCAGAATATCATACCGGTTACCGGGCTTTTTCAAAAGAAGTGCTGGAGAAATTGAACCTGGAGGCAAACTCGGATGATTTCATATTCGACAACCAAATGCTTTGCCAGATCTTTTATCTTGGGTATGAGATCGGTGAGATTTCATGCCCGGCCAAATATTTTGAAGAAGCCTCATCGATCAATTTCAGTCGCAGCTCAAAATATGGCCTGGGTGTGATCGGTACTTCTATTAAATATCGCCTCAACAAATGGGGAATTCTCAAATCGGATATTTATCATAAGCCGGCAGAAAAAAGAATAGAAGTGATCGCAGGCAAGTAGCCTCTCACTCCTGTTCAATTCATCTTAAGATTTTATAAATGAAAAAGTGCGTTTGTAATTCTCTGCCGAAAGAATCAGGTAATAAAACCCTGAGGGCATTGAACCCGTATTCATTTGTACAGAATTCTCACCCGGTGTTATCCTTACATTTTGCGATCTCACTTCTCTTCCGGAATTGTCGATGACCTTTAATGATAACTTGTCAGCAGGCATATCGATTATACGCAAGGCAAGAATGCTTGTGATCTTATTACTGAATATAACTTTCGCACTTGTGATATCATCGCGATTAACTCTTATGACATTACTGTAAGTGTATTTACCGTTTATATCCACTTGTTTCAAGCGATAGAACTGAACTGGTTTTATTTCATTATCATCAAAGGAATAACTTGTCTCAGTGTTGATGCCACCCCTGGCTGTTTTTGTTCCGATGCGAATAAAGTTCACTCCGTCGGTTGATTTTTCTATTTCAAACAGGGCGAAGTCTTTTTCGTCTGTTGTCATCCATGTCAGCCTGTTCGCATCAGGTCGTTTCCATGCCGTAAAATATTTAAGTGTAATGGGTAATACGGTAGCATTGAAAGCGGTGATCGTATATGAGCAGTTTGATCCGGAGGTACCATCAATAACAACAAATACCTGGGTACCTGCCGCCAGCCATCCGGTAGCCGCTGAAACGGAACCTCCGGATCCTGTGGTACAACTTATCCTGATCAGGTCGTTACACGAACCTGTGAAGAATCCAATCTGAAAACCAGTTTCTGCCGCACTGTTTAAATTATCACAGTTGATATTATTTAATTGAACTGAACTTGTTCCATTTGCTTCGACTATGTAACTATAAAAAGCCGTATTCTCAAGTGAAAAAGCGCAAACTTCCCACGGCTCTATTTCTGTCGTTGGCTTCGCACATGCATTATTATCGTTTACTGCGGTAGCACTTACCCAGCTGGCACCGATGCATAAATTGTTAGGCGGAGCATAATTTATTGCTGACATCGTCAGGGTACCTGACGCCGGGGTCCAAACGCGCAGGTAATAGGTCGTATTTGGCAAGAGAGTGAGCGTTTGAGATGGTGCCCAGTAGCCAGTGCCATCAACAAAGCAAACACTGCTTCCGGTCTGTAGCCCCTGACAGGTGCCAGTACCACCACAGCCTGTGTACAAAGCGACTTCTGTAGCCTGCACCGGCGCGGAAGTTGCAATATGCACGAGAACACAAGAACCTGATGCATCAGTTGTAAACCTGAAGATAGTTATCTTTCCGGAGCCACTAAATCCGGCACCACACTCAGCAGAATTACCCGAGGTTGGAGAAACGGAAAAATTTCTTGAGACACTATCCAGCGTCAAAACGTGGGGATTACTGCAACTTGCTCCCTGGCCTTGAGCAAAAATTGAAATAAGACATAGCAGGACGGGTATGACAATCTTCACGGGTTTCATAGGGTATACGAATGAGGGTACGTATATAAAATTAAAAAGTAAAACTGCCGTTTTACAGTGGTAACAAAAGAACTTTATGAAATCGATCAAAAGTACTCGGCACGCAGGGTAATTCTACCTGTAAAATCTTCACCGTTGTAAATGCAAAAAAGCAACAATATAGTATCTTAAGCCGGTGATTTTGTAGGATTTTAAGTGTTAACCTAACTTACTCTACATTTTTTTATTAAAAACCAAAACATGGCAAATTATCATTTTGAAAGATGGGTTTACAAAACAGTACTTGGATTCCTGCTTGTTTCCGGCGCCATATTTTTTATGTATTACGTACTGACGCATCAGGGAAGAGAAAATTGGATCTTATATGGATTAATATCATCATTGGGCAGCGGTATTGGTGCCTTTTTATTGAGCAGCGCGGCTGTAAACAAAGTGAAGGCTGATTTGATCAAAAAGCAAAAGATTAAACAGCAATCGGAATAGGGGTTTAGCTCAGACTTCTGAAGTCAACCGGTACCAGGCGGCTTACACCGGGCTCCTGCATGGTAACGCCATAGATCACATCAACTGCACTCATGGTCATTTTGTTGTGAGTGACGATAATGAACTGAGAGTTATCGCTGAAATCACGGACCATATTGGTAAACTTGCCGACGTTCGCATCATCAAGTGGAGCATCGACCTCATCAAGTATACAAAATGGCGCAGGCTTGATAAGATAGATTGCAAATAGTAAGGCGGTCGCTGTCAATGTTCTTTCACCACCACTCAGCTGAGTAAGTGAAGAAGGGCGTTTGCCTTTGGGTTTCGCTATTACGTCAATTCCGGTCTCCGCAAGGTTTTCAGGGTTTTCCAGGATAAGATCACATTGATCGTCTTCGGTAAATAAAGACTTAAAAACTTTCAGAAAGTTCTCCCTTACCTTATGGAATGTTTCCAAAAACTTTTGATTGGCTGTAGCTTCTACTTCCTGTATAGTTTGCAATAAACTTTCTTTCGCCGTAACAAGATCATTTTTTTGCTCAAGAATGAACTCATATCGTTTTTTCATTTCCTGGAAAGCTTCGATCGCTGTTGGATTTACTTCCCCAAGATTCTCCAGTCGCTTTTTCATCCTGTCTGTTTTTTCCTGGAGCTCTTCCACCGGCATTTCATTTATTCTTGCCTCATCAAGAATATCCTCCAGGTGAATGCGGAACTCAACATGTAGTCGCTCTTTCATTCCTGCCAGTTGCAGCTTCACATCATTCAACTTATCTTTTATTTCCGCAAGCAGGTGTTCAATTTGGTCTTTGTCTTTTACTTTATGACGAAGCAGGCTTTCTTTTTCATTCAATTCATTTCTGAAATTATAGTACGCCTGATCCGCTTCATTGAGATTGCGTTCTTCTTCTTCTTTTGCCTTCATCATGTTGAACAACTCATCCTCTACCTGCTCCAGCTGCTCAATGCACTGTTCAATTTGTTGTCTTGTTTCCGAAAGCTGTGAAGTATTATTTTCTATTTGCTTTTTGAGTTCATTCAATTGATTATTCTTGAAATCTAATTCCTGTCTCAATGCAGTAATCTTGCTTTGCTGTTTTGTTACATGAAGGTTGAATTCGTTGTACTGCCTGTTTGATTCGTTATAGCTGGCTTCTTCGTTCTTAAAGATCTCTTCGCCTTCATGTACTTTGGCTGCCTGCAAGATCAGTTCCTCGCTCAGCCATTTGAGATCATTCCGGGTAGCTTCAACAGAACCCTGTGTTTGTTGCACCTCGTTTTTCAGGTCTTCTGATCGTTGCTGGCTTTGCCCCTGTAAAGCATGAAGGTTCTCCAGTTTGTTATGCAGCGAGAATACCTTATTGGTCAACTCCTGGATCTCTATCTCGGTATTTTTCACGGCATATTCACGCAGATCTTCATTGAAAGCGATCACTTCATTATGTCTTTCCTGTATCTCCTCTTTTAATAATTCAACAACCGCATGTTGAGCGAGGATCTCTTCCTGTAACTTTTCCAGGTTCTTTGCACGCCCGATCTTTCTTCCTTCAAACAAACCAACACTGCCGCCGGTTAAAGAGTATTTGCCTTTTACATAGCGGCCGTTCTTTTCGATCACCACAAAACCATTGCTATTCTCGAGCATATCTTCATTGTCTGTGATGATCACATTTGATAAAAGATGCCGCGCAAGACCAAGGTATTTTTCATCAACCTCGATCACATCCAGGGCTGAAGTCGCACCTGATTGCAGGGACAGGGCATGCCCTGTCTCTACAACGATTTCGTTTAACCTGTCTAATAAAAAGAAATTTGCCTTTCCTTTTTTATGTTCATTCAATAAATGAACAGCCTGCAAGCCCTCCTGTAAGTTATTTACCACATAATAACTCAAGTAGGGCTCCAGCACATTCTCTACCGCGGTCCTGAATTCTTCTTTTACATAAATAATATCAGAAAGGATCGGGGCCGTGTGATTCCAACCATCATTATTGTGCAGGAATTTTACACTGTCCGGATAACCTTCCATTGAATCAATAAGACTCTTCAAGAGGTCATGCTCATTCTTTTTTGAATCCAGTTTGCGGGTTTCTTCAGCCATTCTTGTTCTTAAAGAATCAAGCAATGCCTGAGTTTGCAGAATTTGGTCCTTTGTGTATTCCTGGTGCCTTTGTAATTGTTCGAGATCGGTCCGTTTAATATGCAGCTCTCTTTCACGTAAATGAAGTTCATCAGCCAAAAATGTACGTTGCTGGTCCCTTTTCACCTTATCATCGTCGATCTGCTGAATAGCACGATTCAGATTTTGAATTGAAGTATCTGCGATAGCAACTTTTTTTTCAGCTTCAAACTGGTTTCGCTGCACCTGCTGATAACCGCTCCGCAAAGTATCCAAAGCAGCCCTTTTTTCATCCATTACCACTCTCCTGGCATCCATTTCATCTCTCAACTGCCTCAATTGATCATTCATTCCCTCCAGCGTCTTTGTCTCTTCCTCCACTTGTGTACCGGTGAATGTAATGCTCTCTTCAATTCCCAGCTGTTGACCTTCGGCCTTCTGTAAGAAATCCTGCAAGCCATTTTCCCTTTCCTTTAAATGATCTAATCTTTGTGCGGCAAGATTTTTTTCATTTTCCTTTGTCCGCAAATCCTGCATCATTTCATTGAAGGCATGTTGCATTGCCTGCAACTCTTTTTCTTTTTCGATAAACAGAACTTTGTCCTGTTCCAATGCTGCTTCATCATTTGCGATCTCAGCTTCTAACTTTATCCTTTTGTCAGTTTCTTCATCATGTTGTGTATTCAACTCTTTATACGTGACGTTAAAACTTTCCAACGCTGCTTTTGCCAGCTCAACGCTTACTTCCCGATATTCCTTTTTTACTTCATAATATTTTTCGGCCTTTTTTGCCTGGTTCTCTAACGTTTTAAGCTGGTTGTTTATCTCAAACAACAGATCTTCAATACGGGCAATGTCCTGTTCAGTTGCATCAAGCTTGAGTTTTGCTTCCTTCTTTCTTGTTTTATAGATTGAAATACCGGCAGCCTGTTCCAGCATACGGCGACGGCTATTGTCTTTATCTTTTATCAGGTCATCAACCATTCCTAACTCGATGATGGCATAAGAATCAGTTGACACACCCGTATCCATAAACAGGTTCTGGATGTCCTTCAGACGGCATTGAACATCATTTAATCGATATTCACTTTCGCCACTTTTATAAAACTTGCGGGTAATTGTTACCGTACTGAATTCAGTCGGCAGGAGATTCTTGGTATTCTCAAAGGTTAAGCTTACTTCAGCAAGACCGGACGCAGATCGGCTTTTCGAACCGTTAAAAACAAGGCTGTCGAGGTTCTCGCTTCGAAGGTGGCTGATCTTTTGTTCCCCGATCACCCAGCGAATGCTATCGACGATATTAGATTTTCCGCATCCATTGGGGCCAACGATTCCGGTTACGTTGTCGTCAAAATTGACAACAGTTTTGTCAGCAAAGCTTTTAAACCCTTTAATTTCAAGACTTTTTAAGCGCACGGGCAAACGTTTTATAGCGGCGAATATAACCTGCAAAACTCAGTAAAATAAGAAGTACTTATTCACAGCATTGCGTTAAAATTCGGGAAAAGATTTTTTGGCTACCGGTGTTGGTTCCCTGAATGCGCATACCTGCAAGTTAGTCCTGAGCCTGCCTGACGACTCATTAGATTTTGGATTTCCGTTTACCATTTTCATAATGTCCCTGCAGTTAATCCTTTCTTATTGTTATGAAGAGCTG
>JAICPX010000597.1 GCA_025929635.1 Chitinophagaceae bacterium | reverse complement strand
CCTGTGAAGCTTCCCCGGCAAGTTTTTTTGCCATTAATATCCAAAGGCGGCTCTTGGGGTTTTGGTTGATCAGGCCCATTGATTTTTTACCATTCAAAAACATGCCATTTCAAAAGGGCGCTGCCCGACAATCATTTAGGGCCACGGGGATAAAGAAAATTGTCCGTTTCCGGTACACCAGGCGAACGATTTTAAGACTGTTTTAGGTCTGAAAAATAACGCCGTTGATGAAGTTCGAATTACGGAATAAAAGCGAATGGGAGAGGAAGTGATTCTTCAAAGTGAGAATAAATCCAGGGCTCCGTTAAGTCTTAGTTTATAGAGCGCAAGCTTATCTTTCTGTTTCTTATCGATCATCACCTGCAAAGCGGGTATGTAATTTATTGCATTGAACAACGTAAGACAATATGATTTCTTCTCAAAATCTTCAATGTCCAGGTCATAACCCTCCAGGAATTGTTGCTTGGCGTCGATCGAAAGATCGTGCAGCGCTATGGAAAAATCCCAGTACGGCGCACAGTTCGAAGAACAATTTTCCCAATCGATCAGTGCTTTTATTTCGCCCGCCTCATCTACAATAACATTCTTTAAGCGAAGGTCGCAATGATTGAGGGTGGGGTTGACCTTCCATTTCTTTACTTTTTCGAATGCTGAATTAAGTTTCTTTATTTTCTTTTTCTCCATTAAATCATACTTGTCAAGAAATTTCAATCCTTCGGCAACTTTCAATTCTTCATCCAGAAATTCAACCCATGTTTTTTTCTTTGACAGCTTATTTTTTGACCAGTTGAATACGGAACCAAAATTTTCAGTGGGAATTGAATGGATCTTTCGGGCATATTTGCCAAGCTTACTTAAGATCTTTAGTCTTTCAGGATGGTGAATGGCTTCTGTGCCTTCCGCTTTTTCCTGCAGCATATATGGGATATCGATGATCCCGTTCCCGACTTCCAAGATCTCGGGTACAGGCACACCGGCCAGCGATGCTTTTTGCGTTGCCCATTGTTCCTTCATGTAATCGTGGATCTTTGAACCAGACGAAGCGATACGGATGATATAGCTTCCTTTCGTTGTAAATACTTCAAAAACAAAATTTGTTTTACCGGCCGGTTTGAATTCAATCTTTTTATAGGCCTTCCCAAAGTGATGTCTTGCCACTTTTCGTGCCAGTGCTGTTTTTGACTTTATTTGTGCTGCGGTATATCGTGGCATATTGATGATTAACTAATAACATTTCTTTGCATAGCAGCCAGCTCAAATAGCAGCTCACCAAATTCCGAAGATGTATTTGCTTTGATCGGTGGTAAAGCACCTTCAATCGAAAGAAGAGGGCTGCCTACATGGATCGCTAAACCTACTGAACGCAGAAAGCTGTCCATTTCTGAGTCACCTGCGCCAATAGAATGTTTCAGATCAAATTCTAAATGAACAGCGATCTGTTGCGCACCAAAATCCTTATCAACCCCTTTATGTGTAAAAAAATTATTTCTCTTTGTGTGCTGGTAAGCCATCAACCTGTCTTGCGGTACATTGACAAGTAAAAAGATCATACATATTTCCTGGTCGAGAAGGTCCTTTTGTAAGTTCTCAAGCGTGCAAGAATAAACCTTTGATGCACTCATGTATTTGGCCTCGACTGCATCGATTTTTTCAGCCACTGGCGTCCAGATGATCTCCCCCTGGTGCCAATCCCTTGGATAATAAAAAACAAGAAGATCCATGTCATTGTTCTTAATAAATCTCGTAACGATCTCTAACACGTTGGCAATTTCTGACGGTTCCAGCGGAAATGCATCAATTTCGTTGTAGAGAAAATTACCCTCTTTGTCCATCATTATATTTCCTAGCTGACTTCCATTCATCAAAACGGTCGGTATTGGAGCATTTGATATCTTATACCACTCCTGACCAAATGTCCTGATGACTGATAATGGAAAACGAAGCGTGTTTAAAACAATTGGCCGGCCGAGGTCATAGATTTTCTCCAGGCCCAATTGTACAGACTGGGGGATGCTGTAGCGCCCTTCGAATTCATGTATGGCTGTACCATCCAAATCAGTGATAAGCGCTCCACATTCTTCAAACTTTGAATGATTGAAAAAGTGCTGTAATTGCTCTGATTGGCTGGCAGTTAAAGCCATATTTTTTTCAATTTCAAATAGTACTGCAAAAGCCTTTCCAAAATAGTCTCATGTAAAGAAAGATTTGATTTGTGCAGCAGGGATTTACAAAAAATCACATCTTATATTGTGGCTAAATTGCATGTTCATTAAAAATTAATGATTGCTATCTGAACAAAAGCTCAATGCGGGTACTAATAACCATAGTGTTACATCTTGTCTGTTTGCTCCGGATGTTTGGGCAAACCGAAGAAAATAAGAAATTTTCGATACGTGGTGTTGTAACAGATGAAAAAGGGAAACCAATTCCATACAGCAGTGTTCTTTT
>JAICPX010000264.1 GCA_025929635.1 Chitinophagaceae bacterium | reverse complement strand
TGCCACCTCCACCTTCTATCTCTGTAAAGCCCATCATTTTTATAGTGTCTAATACTTTGGCGGGATCCTTACCAATGCTTCTGCGGAAAGTGTAAGTCTGGATACCAAACGGTGCGTTATACAAAGGTTTCTGCGCACGGACTGCATCAGCAAATGAAGCAGCAATCATAAATAATAAGATAAGTCTTTTCATTTCTAATTTCTGATTTCTAGTTTATTCAAAATAAAGTTTGATTCTTCTGTCTAAGTTCCCCTCGTCATTGCGAGCAAGGCGAAGCAAAGGGGACAGGGGTTTTATATGTTCCCTCTCTTCAATTCATCCACCGCATAATTCGCTGCCCTTGCAGTAATAGCCATATATGTTAATGTCGGGTTTTGTGACCCCGTTGATGTCATACATGCGCCATCGGTAACAAAAACATTTTTACAATGATGAAGCTGGTTCCATTTATTTACCAATGAAGTCTTTGGATCAATCCCCATGCGCACGCCGCCCATTTCATGTATATCTGCACCGGGTGGTGATTTTGTATCTTCTGTTTTTATGTTGGTGAACCCTGCTTTTTCAAACATCAATTGCAGCTGTTCCATATAATCAGCCACCATCTTATCATCATTTTCATCCCATTCACAGGAAACGATCAATTGGGGAATACCGTATTTATCTTTCAGCTCTTTGCTCAGCCGGACATGATTTTTTTCCAATGGCACACATTCACCCATCATCCAGCTGGCAATATACCAATCTCCCAACTCAGGTCTTAATAAATTTTCTCTGAGCTGGTCACCGATCATGTCAGTGTTTGAAAATGTTCCCCTGCCTCCTGCTATGCCCGCAGCATATCCTCTTAGAAAATCCATTTCCTGTTTAAAAACATTTCTGAATCTTGGCAAGTAACTATATGTTGGACTGCGGCCATCGGTTTTCTTATCCTTAAACCCTTCGTAGGAAGCATTGGCTTTACCGCGGTAATTGTGCCAGGAGATAAATCTTCCGAGTAGTCCACTGTCGTTTCCCAATCCATTTGGAAACCGGCGGGATGTTGAGTTAAGCAGGATCGCATTACTATTCAGCGCAGAAGCATTTACAAAAATCACATTGGCATAATACTCCATCATTTCCTTTGAATTGCCATCGATGACCTTAACCCCGGTTGCTTTTCCTTTTTTTTCATCGTATATGATGGAATGAACCACTGAATGTGGTCTTATTGTCAGGTTACCCGTTTTCAATGCCCATGGGATCGTTGAGGAATTACTACTGAAATAAGCGCCATAAATACATCCACGATTACACATCGTTTGATTCTGGCATTTGCTTCTCCCCTGTTCTATATGTATCGCCTGCGGATCGCTTAAGTGAGCACATCGTGCATGAATGAGATGACGATCGGGAAAATGCTTTTGCAGGTTTTCTTTGAAATATTGTTCAATACAACTCATTTCAAATGGTCTCATCACTTCGCTATCCGGCAATTCAGGTAAACCATCTTTATTACCGGCGATACCGGCAAATTTTTCAACGTGTGCATACCAGGGTTCCAGGTCCTTATACCGGATTGGCCAGTCGATTGCAAAACCATCTCTTGTGGGTCCTTCAAAATCAAAATCACTCCATCGTTGCGTTTGTCTTGCCCACAGTAGCGATTTTCCACCCACATGATAACCACGGACCCAGCGAAAAGGTTTTTCCTGGATAAAAGGTTGTTCATCATCTTTCAAAGCCCAATGAATCGTTTCTTCACGAAGATTTCTTGCTCCCTGTAGATTTTTTGCTGCTTCAATTGATACGGTGCCCCGGTGTTCAAATTCCCATGGGCCTTTTGATGCCGTTGGATAATCTTTTACATGCTCCACATTCCGGCCCCGCTCGAGCATCAGGGTTTTTAATCCTTTATCACAAAGTTCTTTTGCAGCCCATCCACCGGTTGCTCCAGAACCAATGACTATAGCGTCATATGTTCTTTTATCGTCAGGCATGATTCGGTGGATTTACATCAATACAGCCATAATAATGTCCAGGCACTACTTTATAGCCAAGATATTCGGTCATCACTTTTTGCGATGTATTGAAACCTCTTATAGTTTCTGATTTTACCAGGTCAAAGAAATCCTTTTCTAATTGATCTACTGATCCACCAACCTTCAAAAGCAATTTTTCTCTGTCCTTTTGCGTACAATCTGCAAAGGATGTTTTATGCGTTGTTGTTGCTGATTCCTCCAGATTTTTCAATTGTGTTTTTACGTTGTCCCGGATCTCCTTTTTGTAGCAGTCATCGAACAGCTTTTGTAAAAATTTGTCAACACCAACTGATAAAGCCCCAATCGAATCTCCCGCCGGTATGATAGTATCCGTAACGCCTGCAAGGATCCGTTGTTCTGCTGCCGAAAAAGAAGTATGATGGATAGTGCTATCGCTAACGCCGCAACTTACCATCCATTGAGGGAGAATGATAGATCCGCCGGAGACAATAGCCAGGGTTTTTAAAACATTGCGCCGATTCATATAAATACGAGAATTGAATTTAAAAAAATTCCCATGGATAGGGTAATTTATTTATACAACGCGACAAACAATAGATCATAAAGTGACTAAATTTGGCGATGCGTCTATTTATTCCCTTGTGCTTTTTCTTCCTATTCTGCACCAATAGTTCTTTGGAAGAAGACAAGACACCACAATGGAAACAACTCTTTAATGGTAAAGACCTCAATGACTGGAAGCCGAAAATAACCGGCTACGCCTTAAATGACAATTATGCAAATACCTTCGGCGTTGAAAATGGAGTGATGAAAGTGAAATACGATGGCTATCCATCTTTCGATAACAAATTTGGTCATATCTTTTATAAAAAGGAATTTTCCTATTACCTGCTAGGTATTGAATACCGGTTTGTTGGCGAACAATGTAAGAATGGGCCCGGGTGGGCGCTGCGCAACAGTGGTGTGATGTTACATTGCCAGGCGCCGGAAACAATGTTAAAGGACCAGGACTTCCCGATCTCATTGGAAGCGCAATTCCTGGGTGGCAACGGAAAAGATCCAAGAACTACAGCCAATCTTTGTACACCGGGCACCAATGTGTTTATGAATGGAAATCTTTTTACTCCTCATTGCACCCCTTCCATTTCCCAAACCTACCATGGTGAACAATGGGTAAGAGTTGAGTTACTGGTACTGGGTGATTCCATTATTAAACACATTATCGATAAAAAAGTTGTGATTGAATATACCAAACCACAGATCGGTGGTGGCAATGTCACCAACTATGATGCAGCCATTAAAAAAGATGGAATGCTGTTGAAAGAAGGTTATATAGCATTGCAAAGTGAAAGTCACCCGATTGAATTCAGAAAAGTTGAGATCATTGATTTGGAGAAATACGCCAGTGATAAAAAGAAATTAGAAAAAGTTCTTAAGGACATCGCGCCTACCAGTAGGTAACATGTCTTGAACCGCGAAATATATTTTTTTGCCACCAGTTTGTTTTATCTCCCCTGTTTTTTCTGTTCCAAAGCAAATTTTCTTGATCACTCAAATGCCAGAGTCCACAAGCATGTGCAAGCTCATGTGCAAGAATAGAGTTATCACGTGCTGCGCTATGGTCTAATGTTACATAGTCGGTCATTGGCCCGAGTGAACAGCCAGTCGCACCTTTGATGCTCAGGACGACGAAAGCAGTTACCGGATATATCGGTGCTCTTAAGTTGGCTGCGTAAAAACTCCCCGCTGTTTTAAATTCTTCGGTTAATGCGCCGGTACTGCCTTTTGTGTGCAGCGCCTCGTAAGATGGAATTGCTTTCAATATTTCCACAAATGGTTCATTATTGCGAACCGGTAGTACGCTAACATTAAAATTCTTTCGGAAAACTTCTTTTGTATAATTGATCGCATCGGTAACTTCCGTTGCCAATATTTCCGGATCTGGTTGCTGAGTTTTTAAAAGAAACACTTTGATGCGTAATTTCTTTTCGGGCCATTTCAAAAAACCGAATAGCGTATCAAACAGGTTGATCAAAAGCCGGTGAACAATCTCAATTATGATACGAATAACAGCTCTCACTATTCCCTTTATGAAATTCCAAAAACTATTACCGGTCATCAGGTTTTTATTCAAAAAACTAAGATACAAAGCCTAATGCTGATGATCTTCAATTAAAGTTTAATTGAGTGTGTTTTATCAATTGAAGGCGTCCCTACGGAACGCTTTTTTATAGGGGTTTTATTTTACAAACAGGCTGCTCCTTCAGAGCGATATAATAACTTGCAAACCAAAATTCTTTCCACGACTCACGACTCACGACTCACGACTCACGACTCACGACTCACGACTCACGACTCACGACTCATTGTTACGCCTTTAGAAAAACTTTAACAGCAATTACCACTAAAGTGGTATTGGGCGAATTTATCACTCGATTAATTTGCATCAGTAAACTAAATCCTATGCGAAGAAAGAAATTACCTTACATTATCAGAGCAATCAGGCTTGCGGTAAAATGTGTGTGGCATGCATTAACCACACCAAACGATCCTTATCACGAACGTGAAGTCAATTTTTGGAATATCCCGATAAGAAAAAGACAAAGACAATACCGGTAATATAACAACCTTTCTATCCGAAGATACTATTCAGCAAGCCGGCCAGCCGGATACCTCCTTTTAATAATTGGTTGTTTAGCGTTCCAATGTGATCATAATTATAACGGAAACTGAGTCGTTGAAAAGGCTGGGTGACACTGCTGTAAACTTTACCGGCCAATTGATAGGATTCATAGAACCATTCTTCCATTGACTGCTGCTGCCATTGCAATCGCTGATCCCTTGTACTGTGATTGATGGCTTTTACATATTCCGTATAGCTGAGATCCTGTGATTCGATCATCCTGTCATCCCAAACACTATGAAGGTTCGTTGAATCACCAAACCATAATACTCTTACCCTATTGCCACCAAGATCTTCAGATCTGCCCACATGCAGCGGTTGATGAATATCGCCAACAATATGAATTATCAGGCGCAGGTACATTTTCTTTTTATCAGGAGGCAATTGCTTGTTCTTTAACTCGGCGATCAGGAAATTAAGTTTGGTATAGGCATCAGTGATCGTGTCCTTTGCCAATACTTCATTAAACTCAGCTTGTGTTAAACCTTGCTTTACATTGACATAATGCCAGGGACTTAAATAATTGTAGCTGGTATCGGATTTAATAAAATCAGCCCAGTTACTCGTAATAGCGATAGATTCATTACCCAGTATTTCACGAATCGCTTTTCTTGCTTTATTATTCAAATAAATATCTGCAATCTCGCCCACGATTCGATGACCCGTTTGCCCCCACCATGCCAATGATGAGAAAGAAATTGTGATGAGGCTAATAAATAGCAACAAGGATTTTTTCATTCTTTGTTATTTAAGTGCTAAGGTAAAATTCAAAATGACAAATGACAAATAACATCCCGATAGCTATCGGGACCAAATAAATCCAATATTCAAATTCAAGTAGTGTCCTAGTTTGAAATTTGAACCACATAGGCACATAGAAACATAGGTTTGCACATAGACTATGTGTTTTCTATTGTGTCCTATGTTCTATGTGGTTCAAAAAACATTTTACAACAGCTTAATTCAAATTGAGACGCTGCCCAAATTCAAAATTAGTGGCGTATTGGTTTTTTTAATTTGAAATTTATTTGATGCTTGTTATTTGGTTCCTGGTGCTTAAAGTTTTTATAGAGTGCATACTCAAATTGACCTCATTATGGTTTTCAAATGCGAACAAACCGATCTTACCGATATCTGTGACATCATCAATGATGCTGCCCTGGCATACAAAGGGATCATTCCTGCAGACATGTGGAAGGAACCTTATATGCCGCAGGATGAACTGGAAAAACAAATTAATGAAGGCGTTCAATTCTGGTGCTGGAAAGAAAATGGTGAAATGATGGGCGTCATGGGAATCCAGTTTAAGAATGATGTTACGCTTATACGTCATGCCTATGTAAGATCAGTCTACAGAAATAAAGGAATTGGGAGCAAATTGCTTGCTCATCTTGCTTCAATTGCACAAACACCAGTGTTAATTGGCACCTGGGCTGCTGCAATATGGGCAATCGCCTTTTATAAAAAACATGGTTTTCGTTTGCTATCCAGGTCAGAAACAGAAATGCTACTCAAAAAATATTGGTCGATCCCGGAAAGACAGGTTGAAACTTCTGTAGTGCTGGCAACCGCTGAATGGAAGGGTGAATGAGCATTCCTACTCTATCCAAAGTCCTCATTATTTAAAATAAAACAATAAGATTGATTAGTTCTTATTGATTGGGTAATGGGAACACGGATGACGGATTGGGCGGATTTAGACTGATAAAATAAAAATCCGTGGACATCTATCCAATCCGTGTCATCGGTGTTCTATGTAAAATAATCTTT
>JAICPX010000550.1 GCA_025929635.1 Chitinophagaceae bacterium | reverse complement strand
CTATTTTGCTTGCAGTATCAATTTTGTTCCCGTTTTCTGTGATACCGTAAACGGTTGTATCAACTTCTATTTTTTCAGTTCCATCTTCTCCTTTTTGTCTTGTATAAACAGGCACATGATCAAGACTCGTGATCCTTGAATCGTCTTTTATTTCGACAAAGTATTCATCTACCTTATTTACTATTCTTGGCGTATCCGTTACTGTTTGCAGCGGATATATTTTGCCTGTAATTTTTGCTGTGGTTGGTGAGGCGGCACGATCAGTATGTTTTTCCGCCCATAACGTTAGTCCCGTGGCATTTTGGTTATAGATTGCCCAAAAGGCTATTGCAATTGCAAAAATAAAAAGCAACGCGCCTACACCTTTTTTATCTTCAGGTTTGGCTTTTAACCATAACGAAACATAAAATGCAATAATAGGGAGACAAGCGAAAAGGAATGCGTCATTCGCTTTTGTTCCCATTAAAGGCGATCCGAACAGTAAAGCGGGTACGAACCAGCCAATAACGGCGGCAATAATTGCAGGGAGGAATACATAAGAAAGGATTTTTGATAAAGGCATGTCTTCGGGCTGCACCGGTTTCTTTACGTCTGCGTCCCTGATCTCTTTATTCTTTAAAAATGTCGAAAGAATGATAAGACCGATGATGAGACCGACACCTGCAGCGGCAAAAGCATAGCCCCATCCATAGGCATTACGTAAATAAGCAGCTACGAAATTGCAGACAAATGCCCCAATATTAATACCCATGTAAAAAATATTGTAAGCATTATCCTTTAGCGGTCTTAAGTCCGGCCGGTTATAAATATTACCTAAAAGAGTAGAAATATTTGGTTTGAAAAATCCATTACCAACAATTATCAACGACAGCGAAATGAACATCGCGGTATTACCGGGTATGGCCAACCCGAGATATCCCGCAGCCATCAGGATGCCTCCCAAAAAGATTGATTTTATATAACCTAGGTACCTGTCCGCCACCAGACCTCCAATAAAAGGGGTTAAATAAACAAGCGCAATAAAGCTTCCGACAATATCGGCGCCGATCCTTTCATCGAATGCTTTACCTCCTGTTTTTGTATCAATCATGTATAACAGCAGGATGCCCACCATCAGGTAGTAAGCAAAACGCTCCCACATTTCAGTAAAAAACAAAACATAAAGAGCTTTCGGATGTTTGCCTTCGCGTATAGGCTTGGATGAATTCGTATCTGCTTGACTCATACGATCATTTTTAATTTACTAATCAGAAAGTAATAATTGTCCAAAATAAAGAAAATCTTTCACTAAGTAATTTTTCATACCTGTTTTAACTTTCTTACCCGATATTCGCAATGCTTTTAAAAACCAATTCTTCATGAGAATACTTTTGCTTGGCTCCGGCGGACGTGAACATGCTTTTGCATGGAAGCTCTCACAAAGCCCACTTTGCGAAAAGCTTTTCATTGCTCCAGGTAATGCAGGTACTTCCCATCATGGTACTAACCTGAATTTTAATGTCAATGATTTTGATGCAATAAAAAAATGTTGCCTTGATGAAAGGATCGATCTTGTTTTGGTTGGGCCCGAAGAACCATTGGTAAAAGGGATCACAGACTTTTTGATCAGTGATCCCCAACTAAAGGATCTTGATATCATTGGTCCTTCAAAAGCCGGTGCTCAATTGGAAGGAAGCAAGGCATTTGCAAAAGCGTTCATGAAAAAATACAATATTCCTACTGCTGCCTACGGTGAATTCACATTGGAAAATTATAAAGATGGAGTCAGGTATATAAATGATCATGAATTGCCGGTTGTGTTAAAAGCAGATGGATTAGCCGCAGGCAAAGGAGTTGTTATTTGTGAAAATAACCTGGAAGCATTGGCAGAATTTGAATTGATGATCCAAAGGGCAAAGTTCGGAGAAGCCAGTAAAAAGGTCGTGATCGAAGAATTTTTACAAGGCATAGAACTTTCAGTGTTTGTCTTAACCGATGGCAAAAATTATGTGATATTGCCCGAAGCAAAAGATTATAAAAGGATAGGTGAAGAAGATACCGGCCCAAACACGGGAGGAATGGGTGCCATTAGCCCTGTTCCATTTGCCGATGAAGTGTTTATGAAAAATGTAGAAGACAAAGTCATCAGGCCAACCATTGATGGATTAAAAGCGGAAGGCCTGGAATATCGTGGTTTTATATTCTTTGGTTTGATGAAAGTAGGGGATGAACCTTACATGATCGAATACAATTGCCGCATGGGCGATCCGGAAACTGAAGTGGTGATCCCAAGATTAAAAAATGACCTGCTGGAAATGCTTGTTGCAGCCACTAAACAGGAATTGAATAAGGTCAGGATCGAAGAAGATGAACGTTTTGCCTGTACAGTGATGGCCGTCAGTGGCGGTTATCCCGGCGATTATGAAAAAGGCTATGCCATTCATGGTCTTAATGATATCGATGCCGCTGAAAGTATACTATTTCATGCCGGAACTTCACTAAAGGATGGTAAAGTGATCACGAATGGTGGCCGGGTACTTTGTATCACTTCATTTGGCAATTCTGTTTTTGAAGCTGTTGAGAAATCAAAAGAAGAATTACAAAACATTTCTTTCACCGGCATGTCTTATCGCAGGGATATCGGTTATGAGTTTGAGTGAGTTTACGTGAAACGTGAGACGTCAAACGCATGGCAAATTTTATCCGTTTATTGTAGAGACAAGGCATGCTTTGTCTCTACGAATTAACGACTATTCCCCTTCCCCTTTCACGGTTCCTTTAGACGTTTTTCACGTCTCACGTTTGACGTTTACATTTGCACAAACTCTCCCTATGGCCGACATGCATTATCACGATTACCTTCAGCTGGATAAGATTCTTAATGCACAATACCCGGAAAGCAACAAACAGAATTTATCTGCGCATGATGAAATGTTGTTCAT
>JAICPX010000437.1 GCA_025929635.1 Chitinophagaceae bacterium | reverse complement strand
GACAGCTTTTATGTCCGTCATTGGTCAGTTGGTCTTGACCTGAGAATATTCTGGCATACGCTCCGCAGGTTTATCGGCATCTGACCGAAAAATCTTCATCTTTTCAAAAACATAAAAGGAATATCTTTCTGTTTCCATTCATTACTGTTTGAGAGATAAGCTAACACATATCTTGCAGGTTTTAACTCCCGGCGAAAGACGAAAGTTCTGGAGGCAGATCATTCTGAATATTTTCATCAGCATTGCTGATGTCGCATCACTTGCCTTCCTGCTATTTGTTATCAACTTTTATATCAGCGGCGTTGATAAAACTTCATTTGACCTGTTGCCTGGCTGGCTGCTTAACAAGGATTCAGTTGCTCTTATCGCAGTGTTCTTTATTATTTTTAGTATCAAGAATCTCCTCGGTATTCTTATATCCAATGCACAGTACAGGTTCACCGGCCAGGTTGCCGTGAGGATATCGAAACAGAAGCTGGATAATTACCTGCATGGAGAGTATAGTGAATTCGTAAACATTGATTCTGCGGCTCATTTAAGAAAGATCGCATTCCAGCCCTTTGAATTTTGCCAGCATATTCTTTCCGGCATTCAGCAGGTACTTATTCAATCTTTCCTGATCTTATTTACAATTGCGGCGATCCTGGTTTATAATGCACAACTTTTTTTCTTATTACTGGTTGTGCTGTTCCCCCCGGTTTTAGTTGTGTTTTTTTATATAAAAAGAAAACTGTTGGCAAGAAAGCAAAGTATCCAATTTCACAATGAAAGATCATATCAATACTTGTTAGATGCTTTAAGAGGCTATGTCGAAGCAGGTATTTATCAGCGCCGGGATTTCTTCCATGATCGTTTTACAAGAGCAAGGAACATCTTCAGCAAGCATCTGTTTGAATCACTGGCATTACAGGCCATCCCCAATCGAATCATTGAAACGTTCGCTGTGCTTGGTCTTTTTGTCCTCATCGGTATTGTAAAATGGGCAAATATTAATGACAGCTCAACGCTTATAATGATCGGTGCATTTATGGCGGCTGCCTATAAGATAATCCCGGGAGTTGTAAAGCTCGTTAATGCGGCCGGACAGATGAAGGCACACGGGTTTTCATTTGCCGAATTGCACACACAAATAAACCAGGCAAGTAACAATTCAAAATCAACCGATCTAATCCGGTCCTTAGAATTGGACAATGTAAACTTTCAATACGATGAAAATCCCGTGCTCCGCAATTTTTCTTTGAAGGTTATTGGAGGAGATTTCCTGGGCATTACAGGAAAGTCGGGAAAAGGAAAAACTACAGTGTTCAATTTAGTCTTAGGATTTCTGGCTCCTTCATCCGGACATGTTATTATTAATGATAAAATTGTTACAACAGATGAATTAAAAACCCGTTGGCCACAGATCTCCTATGTTCGCCAGCAATCCTTTTTGATTCATGACAGTATTCTGCGAAATATTACCCTGGAGGAAAATAGACATGATGAAAACGCATTGAAGGAAGCAATTAGGATTTCAGGATTGAGCGGTCTTATTGATCAATCACCTGATGGCATAAATAAAGTGATAACGGAAAGTGGAAAGAATATCAGCGGTGGTCAGCAACAACGGATCGCTATTGCAAGAGCCTTGTATAAGGAAGCAGAATTGATCTTGCTCGATGAACCCTTTAATGAGCTCGATGAGGTTTCGGCGGATCAATTGGCTCAGCATTTTAAACAATTGGCTTCAATTGGTAAGATGGTGATCATGATCACACACGATAGCAAATGTCTTTCCTATTGCAATAAAATAATTTCGCTGGATGAGTGACAATAGAAAAACGTTGGTGATATTGACACCGGGATTTGCTAAAGATGAATCTGATACGACTTGTCTGCCCATGCAGCAATCGTTTATAAAAAATTTGAATAAAGACTTCCCTCATGTGGATGTAATGGTTCTTGCTCTTCATTATCCTTATGTTAGAAAAACGTACCGGTGGTTTGGTAATACGGTAACCAGCTTCGATGGGAGGAATCGCGGCGGGCTTTTTAAATTATTTTTCTGGAGAAGGTTGAATGCTGAATTGAAAAAGATCCACCAGGATCGCAGCATTGATGGAATATTAAGTTTTTGGTATTTGGAATGTGCATTTATCGGAAACAGGGCGGCAAGGCAGTTTGGCGCCAGGCATTATTGCTGGAGTTGGGGGCAGGATGCAAAAAAGAATAATAAGTATGCTTTTCTTGGATTTCTAAAAGATGATGAGCTGGTTGTTTTTTCTGATTTTTTGCAAAGGGAGTTTGAAAAAAATTATGGGATCAAACCGGCGCATGTAATAACTCCTGGTATCGACAAAAAGGATTTTTCAAATAAAATCAGGGAAAAAGACATTGACATTATCGCCGCCGGTTCATTGATACCTCTAAAGCAATATGATATATTTATCAAGGTAGTTTCGGAAATAAGGAGATCTATTCCGAATATCAATACGGTGTTAATAGGAGATGGACCAGAAAGAAAAAAACTACAGGACATGATCACGACCTTGGGTTTAGCATCGAATATCAGGCTTACCGGCGAATTATCACACCCGGATGTGTTGCAATGGATGCAACGATCAAAAGTCTTTCTCCACACTTCATCCTATGAAGGTTTTGGTATCGTTTGTATCGAAGCGCTTTGCGCAGGTGCCAATGTGATCAGTTTTGTCAGGCCGATGAATACGGAAATCGAAAATTGGCATATTGTAAATAATAGAGAAGAGATGATTGGAAAGGCGCTGGAGATATTGAAGACTCCTTTGATAGACTATAACAGTGTCGTCCCTTATACTATAGAGGAAACAGTGCAGAAGATAGCGGGATTATTTTCCTTTTAATAGATAATTGTTTTTGCGATCTTTTTCAGTGGTACTATGCTAAAGGGCTTTTGTTTCCATGCGTTTAAGAAACTGCTGAACGCTTCCTGTTTTTTCTTGTATCGCAGGCATTTTTCTCCGAAGTTTAAATGCGACCGGAACAGGGAATCAGCAAGTATGCTCGCGGGCAGATCTTTTTTATACGACTTTATCAATTTAATACCTTGAAAATGTCTTTCTATCCAATTTGAATCACTGTCATTTGCGTCATGAATGCGACGAAAAACCAAAGGTTCATAAAGTATGACTGCTTTGAAATTTTTGGCGAGCTTTAAAACGAACTCAACATCTGCAAATGACTTTGACTCATCAAACAACCCCGTGGTTTGCAGACATGGTTTTCTAAACACAAGGGATGGCATTATCACCGCCACCTCTGATTTGAAGAAGGCAATAAAAATATTATCATATCTAATTCCCTCACGTTGTTTGTAAAAATATTCGAGCGGCTTACCCGCCATATTAAAATTATATCCGCTGGTAAGGGAAAACGCGGCATCCGGATATTGCTGGAGCGCATCCACTTGTTTTGCCAGTTTTGTGTTATCCCAGAGATCATCAGAGTCCAGAAAAGCTATCAGATCTCCATTGGTTTTTTCAATACCGATGTTTTTGATTTTGCCCACTATTCCAGTTCTTCCGGCTTTGTAGAATTTAATTCTGCTATCGTTGAATCCAACTACAATTTCTTCGGTGTTGTCTGTTGACCCGTCATCTACAATTATCAGTTCCCAATTAGCGTATGTTTGGCATAGCACGCTATCAATCGTTTCCATGATCAGGCGGGAACGATTATACGTGGGCATTACAATGCTTACTTTGGGACTTATATCCATCTTCAGACCCGCTTATATGGAATTAATGACTGTTTCAATTTTTTTGCTAAGCGCTTCAAAGGAAAGTTCGGTCCTGAATTGCCTGAGCGTCTTTTCTTTTTCATTCTCAATATACATTTCATCTGTTTTTATTAGTGCTGATAAAAGCCCTTCTGTGTTTCCGGGTTCGTAAAGAAGTCCGCATTTGCCGGGTCCCGTCATTCTTCGAAAAGAAATAATATTTGTGAGTAAAGGAATACAACCACAGGACATCGCTTCACAGGCTGCTATGCCACTGCCTTCATAATGCGAGCCGGAAATAAAAAAATCAGCAGCATTATACCATGATTGTAGTTGACGGTGATCTATTCTGCCGAT
>JAICPX010000421.1 GCA_025929635.1 Chitinophagaceae bacterium | reverse complement strand
TATGTTTGCACTAATGCATCTTTAAAACTCCAGTGTGTAAACACAAGAATATTTCCTTCCGATTTCATTGAATTGATTTCATCAGCTTCCTACCATGGCCGGATTTTGCCAAATAGAATCATAGAAATTTGCATCCGCCTCTACAGTATTCTCGCTACTCTATTGACGCATCTTTTGTGATAGCAGTATCGGAGAATTCGTCACGGGAAACAAAGAGTTCTTGGTTCGAAGCAAATACCTCGTATTTGATGTCGACGCGGGTCTGGGCGTAGCGTCCCAAATGGGAATTCCTTTGCTCATATAGTCAGGAACAGGAATATTAAAATTTCTTAAGATGCTTGGGGCTATATCAGTAGTCGAAATGGTTGCCACATCATTTCCGTTAAGACCGGTGATGGGAGCATATATTATAAGTGATCCTTGCGGGATATGATAAGCTGTTGCGCCGCAACGATCCTGTATTTTTACATTTGCCATTCCCGAATAAATCAAGGGGATCATTTGTCCCAGTAATTCAATTTTTATTTTGCTTTCATCCAGGTTTGGAAACCCGATATCAAGGCTGTAAAAGCCCTCAGCCTTCTGACGGAAACTAACCGGTTGATCATTGATCCGTAATGTCGCCAGTTTTTCTTCGAACTCTTTTCTCTTATCGACGTGTATCTGCACATTGAATTGTGGCACCATGGATGGTTTTAGTTCATAGTGGCGGCTGTCCAGGTTAAAATTCTCCATGAATTTCCTGCCGTTAGTTATAAATAAGTCTGTGTAGATCTCCCTTGCTTCCACTGCTTGTTGGCCCATGCCGGAAAGTATCCACAATGAATATTCAGGATTTTTCTCTATGAATTTTTTGAGACGGCCGATCATTTCATCGGCTTTTTTCATTGTATAAATGATCTCGCCATTGTATGTTTCAACCCATTCCCTGCCGAGTTTTAAATTTTCATAATCTTCAGGGAATGCAGCTGCCCAATAGCGATGCTGTGAAGACGCCACGTGATTTGTAAAAAAGGTTACAAACTCAGGCTTATGTGTTTCAAGTTGTTTATAAAAAATATCAAATCCGATTATTGACTGATATGTTCTTCTCCGGATTACCTTCCATTTATTTATCCTTTCATCCACCAGCTGTGCAGCTATTTCGGTGGCTGTTTTAAATCGCATACCCATATCCGGCAACTTCATTAAAAATTGCAACGCTTCCTTGCCCGGTATCTTATTATTTACAACACGGCTGTTATCTCTCGCCATGGAAAGATTGAACTTTTGGAAAGTTTCCAATTTTTTGGGAAAGCATTCGCTGCCCGCAGCAAAAGTATCCGGTACGTAAAAGGAGAAGTTTTCAATACTTTGCGGTAATGGATGTGTATGCAATGAACCGAACAAGCCAACCTTCACGCCCTTTTTGGCGAGCATATTCCAAATTGCAGGGTATTGCTTTTCCTGCTCGGTAAGGTCCTGCCCGAAATCTGAGATAACATGTTTTTCATTGGTGATACCCCTGTGGACAGTTGGCCAGGTTACCCAGGGTGAAAGATGTCCCGTGTCCTCAGCATACGTCTCGTACTTTCTACCCTTGGCGAGAATTTTGGCAAGATTTGATTCAGGGTATAGCTTACAAAAGTGGTGGATGACCTTGTACGGAACCTCATTAAGTTCGAATAGGATGATTTTCATTAGTTTGGATTTTAGCAAAGATGGCTGAACTGGTCTTCAATGGGCTCGGATACTCTAAAACGAAAAATCAATTATTAAAGTATTCAGAGAATGAATAACATGACAAAAAGCTTGCTTACCCGGAAGAAATAATGACCAATAATAGGGGGGTTTTCGGCAACTGCGTTAAATGCGACCTGGCTACGCACCCCAGCACCGCCTGATCTTCTCGAACTTGTCAAACAATACAAGCATTCCCTCCATGTAATGCTCAACAGTGTAAGATCGACTTCTGACTTTTCCTCTACTAATAAGATCTTCCCGCAGATTTTTATCACTTGCGATTCGCAATATATGAGCCGCCAGTTGTTTTTCATCGTCTGGCTCAAACAACAATGCATTTTCTCCCAATTGCTCTTTGACGCCGGGCATATCGGCAGCAATGACGGGGAGCCCCAGCGCCATGGCTTCCAAAGGCGGAAGATTTTCGGGACCAAAAAAAGAAGGATACACTAATGTAAGCCCGTTCTGATATAATGCTACCAATGTTTCTCTTTCTACAAATCCCATCAGGTGAACCTGATCCGTTAATCCAAATTCTAAAATTTTTTTCTCGATGTACTTTCTATTCCCATAATCCTTTCCCACAAAAACAACATTGATCCTGGTATTTTCTTTTTCTTTCAAATGTTTGATCGCCGATAAAATGCATATATGATTCTTGTGTGGCCAGAATTGAGCTGGATAAAAGACATAAGGAGCTGAAATCGTCGTTGGTAAAGGGTAGGTTTTATCACATTGTAATGCAAATACAGGTGTAGGATGTAAGAAACCGCTCTTAATTCTCTCTTCAGGAACACCGTAGAATCTTATAATTTCATCCTTTCCAGCTTGTGTTCCTGTAATAACATAGGCCGCTTTACGTATGGCCTCACTGAAAGTCGCTTCCCTGTGTCGCCAGACATTTTTTTCACTAACCTCGGGGAAATAAGGTTGCAAACGATGCTGAAGGTCCCAGACTGTAAAGAAATAAGGAAGGGTCCCGATAGGAACATAATCCTGTGAAGGCAACCATATCAATTCAATGTTCTCCCTTGTTGCGGTAAGCTCAAGATCGGAGAATCGATAAACGTTCTTTCTATGAAATTTTATCTTTCTCAAAAAGCTTCGCCAATGAAAATTTACTTTTGAATAAAGAACATGGTTGCGGTATTTTTTATCAACTGCAATTGCAGGGAGTTTGAGATCCCTCAACGACCCGGGTAATTGTCCTTTATAAAAAATTGTAAACTTATGGCTGCTCTCTATCTTATCCAGGTAAAGCAGTAACGATTCCTGGAATGTAAATCCACCGCCAGACCCGGGATTTAAATTCCCTATATAAATACCGATATTCATTTAGAAGACGATCAAATCCATTTATTTCTTCTTCATAAAAACGCCAAGTCCTTCCTGCCATTGGGGGTAATGCACGCCGGATTCATCCTGGAAACTAAAGATAGTTTCATACTGCTCCTTCAAGATGCTTAAGAATTTTTCTTTTCTTATTGAAGTTTGGGGATATGATAAGGTGCGGTCTTTAAATGAGGCGGGTAGAGGACCGAACCCATTTGAGCTTAGTGTCGATTGCTGCACGATTATAACTTCCTTCGCTTTCTTGCTGAAACACATCCTTGCGAAAACCAAATAGCGTGCATTGGCTGCGGCGATCATTTCAAGTGTTCCATAAGGATCAGGCATGTATTGAATAACCCCTGAACAATGAACCAAATGAATTTCTTTGAGATCGTGGATTGTCTTTTCCAGATTGTCGGAGAAACTCAACTCATCAGTTGAAAATAGTGACCGGCTCTTTTCAACCAGCGCCGTACTTTCTACAACATGCCACCTGATCCTTTTATTTTTAGCGATCAGTCCGCGGACCATATGGTACTGAAGACCAGTGCTGCCACCAAGATCAATTACATTAATTGAATCAAACTCCTGCAAACAATACAATAAGACGGTTAAAGAGCTTAACGTCGCATTATTAAAATAGGATGCATCATTTAACAAATGACGATTCTGAACAGTCTTTGAAACAATAACATCCACCAATTCTTTATCTTCATAGCCCATCCCGCACACTTCCTGCGCATCGCGAAAAGTATTGTATGTTTTTAAGGCAGGATCCCGCCACGACCTTATTACGCTTTTTATATTGCCGGCCAAAGACAATTTATATTTTTTCCAGTTGCTGTGTTCTTGTGTTATAAACTTCCATGCCCTTGATCACATCAAGGCGCGCTGGGCCGGTAACGAAAGTGAGGTTTCCGTGTGAATCGCGGCTTTCCCTGAATTTCGACATGACAAATCCCTCCGCTGCTTTCAGCGTTTTGAGGGCCTTTAATTTGTCATTACGAACAAAAAAAGCGTTGTTTCCGTTGCTGTTGCAGCCAATAAAGCCATACCCTTTTTCCGCAGCAAGGTCACATAAGGAAAGCAATGAGCTGCCCCAGTATAAATTGCTGTAATTATATTTCGCTCTTACAAACCCCTTATCATAAGCTACGCTCCACGGCTTGTCACTTCCGAAT
>JAICPX010000668.1 GCA_025929635.1 Chitinophagaceae bacterium | reverse complement strand
CCGATAGTACCTTCCTGCACCCCTGTAAAAAAGCAATCCCTAGTCAGGTAATCCAGGCGGTCAATATCCAGTTGACTTGAAATCAATTGGTGAAAAAATTTTCGCTGATAGCTGTTTCGAAAGATCTGCAGTGCCAGACCAAGTGCTCCGTTCAATTCAACGTCAAGTTTTTGAATGAACATGTATGACAGGCTTTCGTGCTTTACGCCAGATAGCACAACATCTTCAAGTGTGTTTGAGAACTGTCCATGGCCGATATAATGAAGCAAAATACAGATTTGGGAGGCCTCATACTCATCATTCGAGATTTCGATTCCTTTGAGACGAAGGTTGTCCAGTGCCATTCCCATAAGGTGCATGGCGCCCAGCGCATGCTGAAATCGGGTATGGAGTGCTCCTGGGTAAACATATTGGCTCAATCCCAGTTGTTTAATGTGGCGCAGTCGCTGGAAGTATGGATGAGATATTATCTGATAAATAAGTTCAGAAGGAATGGTAATAAATCCATAAACAGGATCATTGATTATCTTCTTTTTAATCATCCGTCGTTAAGTTCGTCATCCGGATTGCAACCAAGGATACGGATTAATGGTTAAATTGGAAAAAATTTCAGGTATGCAAAGATATAGCATTTTGTGGGCCGACGACGAGATAGATTTACTCAAGCCGCATATAATTTTTCTGGAGCAACGGGGATATGACATTACCCCTGTTAATAACGGAACTGAGGCGGTAGAAAAGAGTGATGAAAAGCACTATGACGTTGTTTTTCTAGATGAAAATATGCCAGGCATGTCAGGACTTGAGGCCCTGACTCAGATCAAAAATAATAAACCCAACCTTCCCGTGGTCATGATTACCAAGAACGAGGAAGAGCATATCATGGAGGAGGCCATTGGTTCGAAAATAGCTGACTACCTGATTAAGCCTTTAAACCCAAGTCAGATTCTACTTTCTGTTAAGAAAATTCTTGACAATAAGAGACTGGTGATCGAGAAAACCAACCTGAATTACCAGCAGGAATTCCGCAAGATAAGCATGGCTTTCCAGGATGTCATGAACCATGATCAGTGGGCCGATATTTACAAGAAGCTGGTCTTTTGGGAACTGCAGATGGATCAAACCGACAACCAGGAAATGGGCGACGTGCTCGATATGCAGAAGATGGAAGCCAACGCGAACTTTGCAAAATTTATAATTCGTAACTACGATTCATGGCTTAACGATCCTAAATCGGACAAGCCATTGTTATCACATCAGATTATGAAGCGTAAAGTATTTCCGGAGCTGGGGAAAAAACCGGTCTTCGTAATTTTGATTGATAACCTTCGCTATGATCAATGGAAAGTTATTGAGCCTGAACTCACTGATTATTTTAACGTTGAAAAAGAGGATACCTATTATTCGATTTTGCCTACGACTACCGCGTACGCCCGAAATGCTATTTTCTCCGGTCAGCTTCCTTCTGAGATGGCAAAAACTAATCCTGCGCTTTGGGTTGGTGAAGACGAAGATGAAGGTAAAAATAATTTCGAGGATGAATTCCTTGCAAAGCAGCTGCGCCGGAATAATCTTAATGTGAAAATGTCCTATCACAAGATCAAAAACCTGGAAGAGGGCAGAAATCTGGTTGATACTGTCAGCAACCTTTTTCAGAATGACTTGAATGTGATCGT
>JAICPX010000217.1 GCA_025929635.1 Chitinophagaceae bacterium | reverse complement strand
TGATCGTTTGGTTTGGACATTCATCTTACCTGGTCCGTATTGAAAATAAGAATTTCCTTGTTGACCCGGTATTGAACGGTAATGCGGCACCATTATCATTTATGGTCAAAGCATTTCCGGGGAGTAATATTTACAAACCGGAAGACATGCCGGCTATTGATTATTTAATTCTCACACACGATCATTACGACCATCTTGATTTCAGAACAATAACAAAGCTTAGAAACAAGGTGGGCGCGATCTATTGTTCATTAGGCATTGGCTCGCATTTAAAACACTGGGGCGTGGATATTAACAAGATCACGGAAATGGATTGGTGGGAAACACAAATGTTAGAGGACGACATTTATCTGACTGCTGCACCGGCCCGTCATTTCTCAGGAAGAGGAATTAAGCGAGGACAAACTTTATGGTCTTCATTTATCTTAAGAACAAAAGAACATAAGCTATATCTCGGTGGTGATTCCGGCTACGATTCACATTTTAAAGAAATAGGGAATAAACATGGGCCGTTTGACCTGGCAGTACTCGAGGCCGGGCAATACAATACTATGTGGCCACTTATTCATATGATGCCTGAAGAAACCGTGCAGGCGGCCGTTGACCTGGAAGCAAAAGCACTGTTTCCTGTTCATTGGGGCAAATTCAGTTTGGCCATGCATGCGTGGACTGACCCGGTTACAAGAGTATTAACAAAAGCAGAAGAACTAAATATGAAGGTGTTTACTCCAAAAATTGGACAGCCACTAAATCTTGACGACAGTTTTCAGTCTGAAGCATGGTGGCAGGTATAATATGTGTGATCACAATCAATGCTGAAGTTTGTATTCTTTCGTCAACGCATCAGCAGGTATCCTCAGCATTTTGCTGAAGAGACGGATCATATTCAGTGAAAGCGGCTGCTTATAGTTTAAAACTTTACTCACTGTTCCTTTATCACCATATTCATTGGCTAGATCAACTGGTCTATAACCGAATTCTTCCATTCGTATTTTAATCAACTCTATCGGATCAACTTCACCCAAATGCCATTGTTTTTCTTCATATTGATTAATAAGAAATGCAAGAAGAAGCTTTTCTTTATGTTCATCTGTACCTTTTTCAGCTTCTCTTAATTCTTCATATCTGTTCACGGCTTTTTTGTATTCAGTTTCATTTTCTATGATAAACCACTGCTTCATATTCTAAATAGTTTCTGGATCTATGCGATCATATTCATTGTGAGTTCCAATGAATCGTATTTCGACAATTTGATCCTCATAAAATATATGCACAATTAGTCTGTAGGTATTGTGGACAATTTCAAATCTTGCCCTGTTATTTTTTATCATTTTGGCCTTCGGAAAATCAGCCAAAACATCTTGTTTGGTTTTCCATGATGTTCTTTCAACAACCATTTTCCAAGTTATAAGACTCTTCCTTGCGTTTGCATGTTTTTTTGCAAATTCGTTCAACTTGACCAAATAAATAATCAACATTGTTTAAAAAATTTAAGCAGTGAGAAAATTTTTCTCTTTGGTTTGTTTTTTTCATAAACAATTAGTGTTGTTTAAAATGACAAATTGGTCGTAATAACTTAAGCAATACGCCTTCAGCGGACATTAATATAAATAGTGTTCAATAGGTTTCAGAGTAGATGCAAGGTATAAAACGGTTGGTTAATTGCCAACTTAGTTCTGATAGTAATTATTGGATACAAAATTATTACTGTAAATCATCTAGTTACAAAGGTGCGATAAAAAATACTTCCCTTCTTATTTGGAAACAAACTTGATTCAAGCCTATCTTCGCACCCCTCCAAAGGAGTCCTTTGGACATTTAAAAAAACCGGTTATAGGGATGGCCATAACCGATAAACAAAAATTAAAATGAGTAAACTACATTTCACAACAAAACACGCAAATGCGGCTACTGTCAAACGCAACTGGTATGTTGTTGACGGTACCAATCAAACCGTAGGGCGGATGTGTTCAAGGATCGCAGCCGTGCTGCGAGGCAAGAACAAGGCGTCCTATACACCACACGTTGACACTGGCGATTTTATCATTGTGATCAACGCCGACAAAGTTGTTTTTACCGGCAACAAGCTTGAAGAAAAATTGTATGATACATTCACGGGTTACCCGGGTGGTTTAAAACAGGAGACGGCAAAAAACCTGTTGACCCGTCGCCCTGAAGCAGTAGTTGAAAGAGGCGTCAAAGGTATGTTGCCGAAGAATCGCCTCGGTCGTAAAATGTACAAAAAACTTTTTGTGTATGCAGGTGCTGAGCATCCTCACACTGCCCAACGGCCAAAAGAACTCAAATTTTGATTATTGGCCGAAGGATTCCTTCGGAGATTATTAATTTATATATAATTATTAACACGACAATAATCAATAATCAGTAATAAATAATAACAAGATTAAAATGGAAAAACAAAAAACCGGTGTTGGTCGTCGTAAAGAAGCTGTGACAAGAGTTTTCATTTCAAAAGGAAATGGAAAGATCACGGTAAACGATAAAGACTACAAAGAATATTTCCCGCTGGTGTACCTACAAAACCAGGTTATTCGCCCGTTAAAAACGGTTGAAGCCGCTGATAAGTTTGATATCAAGATCAATGCTTCCGGTGGCGGGGTAAAAGGACAGGCCGAATCAGCCATGTTGGGTATTGCCCGCGTATTGGTTGATATCAATGCAGAGTTTCGCCCCGCATTAAAAGGAGCTGGTTTGCTGAAACGTGACCCACGATCAGTTGAACGTAAGAAGTTTGGTCATAAAAAAGCAAGAAGAAGCTTCCAGTTCAGCAAACGTTAATTATTTATTGATTACTTATTATTAAGAATAGTAAGCGGTCAATAAAACAATAATGGCTGAAGTAGTCCCTGGGACAATAATTAATAATCAATAATTCAATAAGACATAATGGAAAATAATACATCCTTACAACAGCAATTGCTCGAAGCAGGTGTACACTTTGGTCACTTGCGTAAGAAGTGGAACCCTAAAATGCTTCCCTACATTTTTGCTGAAAAGAAAGGCATTCACATCATTGACCTGAATAAAACAACAGAATGCCTCCAGGAAACTGCCGGCGTGTTAAAGCAAATTGCACGCAGTGGAAAGAAAATTCTTTTTGTCGGCACAAAAAAGCAAGCGAAGGATATTGTGACTGAATGTGCCCAGAAAGTAAACATGCCTTTTGTAACAGAGCGTTGGTTGGGTGGAATGCTTACCAATTTCAATACCGTTCGTAAGAGTGTGAAGAAAATGCAGAGCATTGAGAAAATGCTTGGTGATGGCTCTTTCGACAGCATTACCAAAAAAGAACGCCTGACGCTTAGTCGCGACAAGGATAAAATGGAAAAAGTATTAGGTGGTATTGCACAACTCAGCCGTATCCCTGCAGCTTTGTTCATTGTTGATATCGGTCACGAGCATATCGCACTTGCCGAAGCAAAACGATTGGGTGTGGCTACATTCGGTGTGGTTGATACCAATTGCGATCCGAATAAAGTTGATTTTGCTATTCCTGCAAATGATGATGCAACAAAATCTATTGCGATCATCACTCAATACGTTACGGCTGCTATAGCAGAAGGCTTGGCTGAACGCCAGGCTGCAAAGGATGAAGAAGCAGAAGATGCATCCCTGACGGACGAGAATCAAAAGAAAGCTGCAAGACTTGAAGCCGAAGCACAAGCCGAAGCCGGTGGTGGCGGTGGTGGAAGGCCGCGTGGTAGTAATCAACCAAGACGCCGTACGCCAAGCAGTCCCAAGAGAACGAGTAACAGGTAAGACCCCCTGTCCCCCTAAAGGGGAGACTTGGATTTTGATTTCCATTACTTGTTCGTAGCTCTTTAATTATTGAAAGTATTATTGTGTTACCAGCATTTGTTCGCTGATTGAACTTCTGTTGCGTCGCAATCTTGTACGTTCAGGTCTTTATTCGGCAAGTAAACCGGGATTGACCTTATCAATTTCAAATTTTCAAACATCAAATTTCAAATTAAAATGTCAACAGTAACAATAAGTGCACAGGATATAAACAAACTACGCCAGATGACTGGCGCCGGCATGATGGATTGCCGTAAAGCATTAACCGAAACAAATGGCGATTTTGAAGCAGCTATTGACTGGTTAAGAAAGCAAGGTCAGAAAGTTGCTGCCAAGCGTAGCGACCGTGAAGCAAAAGAGGGTGTTGTAATTGCAAAAACAACAGCTGATAATAAATCGGGTATTGTTGTTTGTGTAAGCTGCGAAACGGATTTCGTTTCTAAGAATGCAGACTTCGTTGCATTCGGACAAAGCATTGCTGATGCCGCGATCAACAACAATGTAAAATCGCTTGAAGAATTATTGGCTTCTAAAGCTGGTAATGCAACAGTAGCCGAGTTAGTAAATGATAAATTAGCATCAATTGGCGAAAAAATTGGCGTAACGAAATTTGAAAGAGTAGATGCTGAATACGTTGCATCTTATATTCATGGTGCATATCGTATCGGGGTATTGGTTGGTTTAAACAAAGTAGCTCCGGAAGCGGGTAAGGATGTAGCAATGCAAATTGCAGCGTTGAACCCGGTTGCTGTGGATGCGGCTTCAGTCCCTGCTGATGTTATTGCCCGTGAAAAAGGGATCATTGTTGAGTTGATGAAGCAGGATCCAAAGATGGCTGGCAAGCCGGAAGAAATGCTGACCAAGATCGCCGAAGGTAAAATGGGAGCATTCTTTAAAGAACAAACGTTGACGGCGCAGGCTTTTGTGAAAGATGCCGGCAAATCAGTTGGTGACTATTTGAAAGAAGCGGGTGATGTGAAAGTAACAGAGTTTAAAAGAGTGGCGCTAGGTTAAAACCTGGAGGAAATAAAATATGAAAAGGGAGTCAACGGCTCCCTTTTTGCTTTAGGGGATCATATTATCAAACCGCTTCATCCAATTGCTGCTGCAATAACAACGCCGCTGCTGCATTCGCTAACAGGAACTTTTCCTGAGGTGACACTTTATTAAAATAAACAACTCCATTATCTATAAGTGAAACGGCTGCTACCGTAGTTCCATTTTTATCCCTGAATTCAAAACCAACTGAACCGCCGAGTGGAAGTGATACGGCCTTGCCCTGCTTGTTCATCAGTTTATAAACCGGGGCGACAACATAATACTCCGACTTGTTTTTTGCGAGAAGACCGGTATAGGTTTTTGCATTTACCTGAGCCGCGTTATTATCAATCAGCATCTCCCATGCAGATTCGTTTTTTGCAGGAAAGATTCTTACTGCATAGGTATTAGTTCCATCATCCCCGATCTTCATAATATCACCAATTATATTGACAATACTGTTAGGGTTATTCCCGATTGTCAGGTCGCGCCACTTTACTTTTGAGAATGCGGTCACTTCTGATTCATTCCCTTTTTCATCGATAAGGTTGAACCGCACCGTTTGTTTGCGTTTTACAAATTCGAGATTCAGGCTTTCCACCCAATCATTTGCTAAGGGGATCCCAAAAGCCCAGCTGCTTCCTTTGGTCCAGGAACGTTTTACTGTGGTTGTTTTGAATTCTCCAAATGATAGTTTTTGTTTGATAAGAAATCCTTGCCTTCCTTTGACGGCAAGTTCTTCTTTTTGAGACCAGGCGGAGTCATCGACGGCAATTTTTGCCGGAGAACAGGAAAAGAGTACAGCGCCAAGAGCGAACAGCGTTACAAATTTTTTCATGACCAAAATTTTACTGGTGCGAATATCGCTGTGAATAAAACATCTGCATTCACATGAACATGTGAAAAATTCTGTTTTAACAAAACAGATATTATTTGTCCTTTATGAAGAATTCAACCGCTGCACTCTTTTCAAAAGTGCTGCTCAGGAACACATCGTATTTCTTCTTTTTTGTTGTGATCACCATTAAGGCGGTATTTGGGGGGATTGAACCAAGGTTTTCGGCGATCAGCTTGATCTTGTCAAAATGCTTTTCTTCCGAAAGTGATATGTAAAACGTGATGGGTTTTGCGGTTATCATTTGTTTGCTGATCACCTGGCGGTCATTTACGTAAACAGAAACAGTATCATTATCGATCTGGCCATTATCGTAAAGATCAACTCGTATCGAATCTTTATCTTTTTTATCCACTTCAATGATCATCTGCACATCATCCCTGCGGTTTATTTTGTTTATCGAATCAATGACCAGTGCTTTTCCTTCCGTATTTGCCGGGAGAATGACGGTTGGACTATCATCCTTATTCTCTTTCCAAAACCATTTTTTTACTACAGGATTTACAAAAAGCCGCTTTCTATTAGCTGTCCAATCACCACTAAGTCGTAATTCTGTACCCGTTTTAGTAAGTTTTAATGAATACGTGCCTGCATCGATGGATTGCAGAAACCCTATCTTATAGTCAAGCAAACTGTCTTCGGATAAATAAACAAATCCTCTTCTTTTGTCTATGCGGCCATTGACTCTGTGGTGTTCAAATCTTCCACGGGTGTAATAAGCATGACTCAATCCTGTAATGACAGAATCATTGATCATAGTAAGCTCAAGGACAACTTTGACCGGCATTACATAGCTTGCAGAAGGACCGGTATGCCCTTCCCATATGCCGGAAATTTTTTGTGAGTATGATAAATGGCAAGCCAGTAGCAAGCCAGTAATCAAAAAGTAATTTATTTTCGGCATACAATAAAGCTATTGGAAATTTACACTATTCTACCATGAGTCAATTCGACAACTATTTTAAAGAAAATAAAAATCTCTGGAATCAGAGAACGGCCGTTCATAAAGATTCAGCATTTTATGACCTGGCAGGATTTAAAGCAGGGGCAAATGTTCTTAGTCCTATTGAATTAAGCGAGATAGGTGATGTAAGGGAAAGGTCATTGCTGCACCTGCAATGTCATTTTGGAATGGATACAATGAGCCTTTCCCGTATGGGCGCGAAATGTGTTGGAATTGACTTAAGTGATGACGCAATAAAGCTGGCAGGCGAAATAAACGCCGAATTGAGATTAGATGCAAAGTTTATTTGCTGCAATGTTTATGATACATCGAAATATGTAAAAGAACAGTTTGATATCGTATTTACTTCATATGGGGTGATCGGCTGGCTGCCCGATCTTGTTCCCTGGGCAAAAATGATCGCTGAGAAACTAAAACCGGGTGGTTTTTTTTACATGGCAGAGTTTCATCCCGTGGTGTGGATGTTTGACGATGATTTTACCCACATCAAATATTATTACGAGAACCGCGAATTGATCATCACGGAGAATGAGGGAACCTATACCGATCGCAATGCCGATATAAAAGGAAAGGAGTACAGCTGGAACCACAGCATCAGTGAAGTGTTGAATGCATTGATCAATGCCGGGTTAAAGATTGAAATGTTTAATGAGCATATGTATTCACCTTACCCGTGTTTTAGAAATGTTGTAGAAACAGGGGAAGGTAAATGGCATATCAAAGGAATGG
>JAICPX010000157.1 GCA_025929635.1 Chitinophagaceae bacterium | reverse complement strand
TGAGTTGTGTATGAGCATTGCCAGCTGCGCCAGCCTGATCGTAGGAAAATTTCCGGGCCTCATGCGAAGAAAAAATGGGGTAATGCTGCCCGGTCTGAGTCTATATTTACTCTTATAGAATTCATATTCTCTTTGTATTAAAATTGAATAATCATCAGAAAACTGATGGCCAAGTAAATTAGCCTGGCCCATTAACAGCGCCTCTAATTGATGTATTTGGTTCCTATGTTTGGCCAGGATATTTAGCGGAAGACTTCGGGCCATTGATTCAAAGGCATCGGCATTTATTTTTATTCCAAAATTTCTTGCCAGTAACCACCAGAATGTTTCTTCCCAATGCTGGTTATTTTGACTGAGAAATAATTCAATCGTTGAGGATTTTCTTATTAGCCTTTCCGCAAGCAATCGTTCTTTCCAGCTTTGCAGTACAATGGGATTTACCGGAGAAATTGATCGCTCACAGGCAATAAAACCCTGCGCATTCATCAATTCTTCATACCGTTGGAGTAGACTTCCTGCTATCCTGTTTTCGAGATTTAAAACAGGAATATTATAATTGGGAAAATCATCTTCCCAAACAACATGGAGGACAACATTGTTGTAATTTTTGTCGATATGATGATTATGCCTGTTCCAATCGGAGGCGCGGATATGAAGCTCAATATGGCCTGCCCATATGGTGTTTCCTATTTTGATCTTCGCATCTGTAAAATCAGGCCCCTGATTGGTATTATAAGTTCCTGGAAAAATAATTTGCAGCTCTTCTCCCGAAGTAGTTTTTAGTTCACCCTTATTGAAGTATTGGAATTGCCAGATGAATTGTAATAGTCTTTCACCACCTGTCCCCTTTTGTTTCCCATATCGCATGGGCTCCCGGTTCGCAATCACGGGGGAACCTGGATGGAGATTTTCCTTTCTGTCTTCGGCGATCATAAAAAGGATGGTTGAGAGGTTAAATTGTTAATTGGCCAAATTGCCTTTTAAAGTAACAAAATTCGAATAACCACCTAACGTTTTTTCCGGGCTCGCCGCAGTATTTTAACCGTTTAATTGTTGGAGTGCTCTCACTACTTTGCTGACCGGCAAACCCATCACATTATAGAAATCTCCAATGATTGATTTGATCCCAACAACTCCTATCCATTCCTGTATGGCATAGGCGCCGGCCTTATCATATGGTTTGTATTTATCAACGTAAAATTCTATTTGTTCTAAGGTGAGTTTATGAAATTCGACTTCGGTGACATCCGCAAATGAGATTTCTTCTTGTCCCATCCTGATCACTACACCGGTAATTACTTTGTGTTTTTCACCGGACAAAGCAAACAGGATGCTTACCGCTTCTTCCCTATGCACTGGTTTACCAATGATATTTTCACCTAGAACAACGATCGTGTCTGCAGCAAGTATCGTCTGGTGACCAGATAATTGCTGCTGCACCGCATTTGCTTTTTGCCGGGCGATATGAACGGCGATCTCTTCGGGATGCATGCCGGGCGGATAATCTTCATTAGTTGATTTTACCATAATATCAAATGGAATTTCGGCCCATTCTAAAAGCTGTTTACGTCTTGGAGATTGTGAGGCCAGGATGATCTTGTTCATAGGTAGAAGTAAAAAAATATCATTGAGAAAATGCCTGTTAACATGGCAAGTTTTGTCCAGTTGCTAAGTTGATGATAGTCTTTTTGGGTCTTTGCCTTGTACAATTGAAGCAAGATGAAAACAAATGGGGCGACGATAAATACGACGGAATATGCCATAGCCCACCACCACTCAAACCGGGCGACATAGACCTGCAAAATGACCAAAAGAGCCAGTATGACGATCAACCAAACGGCTATATAAACTTTGGTTGTATTCACACCCCAAACAATTGGCATAGTTCGGCAGCCATATTTTGCATCTCCCTGCATGTCTTCAATATCTTTTATTGCCTCACGGATCAATGAGCTGATAAATGCAAAACCTGCATATAAAATGCCGATACGGAGAATTTTCCCTTCAGTCTCCAATACTTCAAAACCGGTAAGTAAATGGGACCCGATCTCTGACAAGCTTAGTACTAATATTACCCAGGCAGTAAGTAGTGAGATGACAATGTTGCCGGATAGGAGTTGTCGTTTCAATGCCACTGAATAGGCGAAGAGTAACAAAACACAAACAAAATTGCCAATAAGGATATACCAAAGACCGGTTCTCCACGCTACCCAGCCACTCAATAATAGGCCGACCCCGCTCATGACAAAGTGCAGTGCCATCGCGCCTCTTCTTGAGACGACAACATCCACAACATTTGCTTTTGGCTTGTTCACCTGGTCGATGTTGACATCAAAGTAATCATTGATAATGTAGCCTGCGGCTGCGATCAGCACGGATGCAGCGGATAAAAAAAGATAATCCCATCCATCTATTACGGGCCTGCTTCCAATTGGCAAGAGCAGTTTATGAAGGATCGCCGTATGAAAAAGGATCTGTGTGAGAACTATGAAAAAAAGGTTGGGCAACCGTATCATTTTAAGAAAAGCGCCAACCAGTTTCATAATTAGAAATTTCAATTTTCAAATCCCAAATAAAGTACAAATTAAAATTCAAAATACTTTCCAATTGGGTATTTCGCAATTATTTGGTCCGGATAATCAGCGGGATTGATGCTCGTGATTTGGATTTTATTATGAAATATTATTTTGAAGCCACATCTGTCTCGTACCGCCAATGTCCATTAACCTTTAATACTTTTTCGATCACGTCCCTGACACAACCCCACCCCCCATTACTTGATGAGATATACTTCACAACAGTTTTTAATTCGTTTACTGCGTCGGCCGGGCAACACGATAGCCCGACCTTGCTCATCAACGCTACATCCGGAAGATCGTCACCCATATACAGTACTTCTTCCCATTTTATTTTTTTGCTTTTGAGCAGGCCGGTTACAAATTCTGTTTTATCATGAATGCCGATGTGAATTTCATTCAACCCGAGAGATTCCAATCTTCTTTTTGACTCCTCGGAAACTCCTCCGGAAATAACAAATACATTATAACCATTCTTCAGTGCCATTTGTAAACCAAAACCATCCTTTACATGCATTTGCCTGGCCTGCAAACCATCGCGTAACACCAATACTGTACCATCCGTGAGCACACCGTCAATGTCAAAAATGAAAGTAGTAACTTTCTTAAATTCGGCGAGAACGTTCATAGACCCTGGATCCCTTAGGGGACTTTCGAAATTTTCTGATTAATTAATGTTTTTTCAAAGATAGTAAACTCGACAAGGCCACTTTAGGGGTTGGGGATTACTTTTGATTATCCCTCCACTCATACACCCATGCACTTTGTATCATTTCAAGATGACCTTCGTTGCTTTCTTCCCTTTTACCCTCAAAGCCTGGAATCTGTAGAATCCATTCAAGCAGATCAGTAAAGCGGATCCGGTAAATTTTCCCTTCATTAAAATCATCGCCAAAGCGCTCATAGAGTTTTTGCGCGATGTCTTCATGATCGTTCCAGTTAATCGGTGGTTCAAAATGAGTCATAATATTCAGAAGTCCGAAGTATGATGTCAGAGGTCAGCGTCAGACTTCTTACTTCTGACCTCCTGCTTCCCCCTATTCTCCCAAAAACTGGGACTGATCTGGCAAAGTTATTTTTATGTCACCATCACCATCAAGTAACAGTGATTGACAGCCTAATCTTGAATTCAATCTCGGATTGACAGCCCTGTCGATAAAATCCTCCTCCTTATCTGTAATTTCGTCAATATGCTCCATCCCTGCTTCGATATATAAATGACAAGTTGTGCATGCGCATACCCCGCCACAATTGTGATGTAGTTCAATATCGTTTTTCAGGCAGATCTCCAACAATGTTTGTCCGGGTTCCAGGTTCTCCAGGGTAACTGGCTGCAGTCCTTTCTCTTCAAAATTTATGTTCAGCGTATACATCAATTATTCTTTTGGGAATGCAAATGTAGCCGTAAAAAGAAAAATCATAGTTACTTGTTTGGGAAAAGAATGTTCGCACCCAATCAGTTGGAATTGAATCGAAGCTGCTGTCTTACCTTATCATGGTGAGATAAAGGGGCTTTCTCCAAAATAGCTGTCTTTTTGAATAGTAGCAGATTCAAAAAGAAAAGGTCTTCTTCTGAAGACCCCTTTTAATCTATTTTGCTTAAAGATCAGTTTTCCAATAGCCCATCTTCCTTAAATTTCTTGAATATAGCAATGGTATCAGCTGATAATTTTGTAGCTCTCCGGAATGGCATAAAGCCTTTTTCACCGGGATTTAGATCTATTCTCCGAATGATCTCATCAATATCGGATTTTACATTGGCGAAATTGTCATAAGGTTTTTTATTTCCTTTTCCGGAGATGTGACAGGGTGAACAGCTGGACGCGACAACCGGTGCCACCGCTGTGGTATATGTGCTTTTTGCTGCTGCTGCAGCTCTTGCCGCCTTCCTGGCGGATGAACAATAAGTAAGAGCTGTTGAAATAATACCTATTGCTGCGAATACATAGAGTTTTTTCATTCGTTACATTTTAGTTTTTAAATGTAGAAAAAAAAGTCTAATCAAAAAACTCTGCTTCTTTTGATAATTGTCAAAATCATTCAGGCGGTACATTTGCATCTCGTTTTTATGCTTACAACCGTTTTCAATCTATATAAGAATGCATACAATGGTTTGTCCCGGTCTACCTGGTTCCTGTCTTTTGTGATGCTGATAAACCGCAGCGGCACGATGGTTATTCCTTTTCTTACCCTGTATTTGATATCACTTGGTCATACCGTATCATCAACTGGAATTGTACTTGCCTGCTTTGGGCTTGGTGCATTTAGCGGGGCATTCGTTGGTGGTAAGCTTACTGATAAAATCGGCTTCTATCCTGTTCAAATAATTACATTGATCGGTGGTGGCATCATGTTTTTTATTCTTGCCCAAATGAAAACCTATTGGCTGATCTGCGTTTTCACCTACCTACTCGCATTTATTAACGAAGCATTCCGTCCAGCAAACTCTACAGCCATTGCTTTTTACAGTAAACCTGAAAACAGGACCCGGTCTTATGCATTGAATCGTCTTGCCATTAATATTGGTTGGGCAATTGGAAGCGGTGTTGGTGGCCTGATCTCAGATATCAGTTTTAAATACCTTTTTTATGTTGATGGAATTACCAATATTGTCGCTGCTATTCTGATCTTGATATTTTTAAAACCGGTGGGCTATAAACATGTGCCGGCCCTGCACGAAAAAGCTGGAAAGACATCGACACCTTATACCGATAGAACATATTTATTTTTTATCATCCTTACCATATTCTTTGCAATCTGTTTTTTTCAGGTATTCACGAACCTGTCTACATTTTTCTTTACGGAACTACATTTTACGAAACCGGTAATAGGCTTTTTATTAGCGATAAATGGTGTTATTATAGCAATGATCGAAATGGTACTTATTTATAAATTGGATGGGAAACGGAAGAATCTTGATTACATTTCATTTGGAATAACATTGGTGGGTATCGCTTTCTTGATGTTGAATATCCCGGGAATGGGACCTGGTCTTGCGTTTGGTGTATTAGCCCTGTTAACACTCGGGGAAATTTTTTCCATGCCTTTTATGAATAGTTTCTGGATCGGAAGGGCAAGCGCAGATAATCGTGGCCAATACGCTGCTTTGTACGCTATGGCCTGGTCCGCGGCCCAGAGTCTCGGTCCGTTGGGCGGGTCACAGGTAGCCGATCATTTTGGATTTAAGTGGCTCTGGATCAGTGTTGGAACCATCTGTATTGTGGCCGCTTTTTTGATGAGTAAACTGAAAAAGATAGAAACTTCCGCCTAAAACCGCCGGATAAAGGCGGTTAGTTGGCATGATTTTCCTAACTTGATAAACAAATTCTTATCATGGATAATACAAATGGAGTAAGTACCGGTAAAAAAGGAAAAAAGGAGCTCAGAAAGACCATTGCTGCAAAGCTTGAAAGCAGCTTGGATGAACTCCGCGCCGGTATAAAAGAAAAAAAATTTACAGCTGCCGTAAAGAGAGCCAGCAAACTGTTGGCAAATGATCTGTACGTTAAGACTAAAAAGAATAAAGCCAAAGCGGAAAATAGTCTTACTATAGTGGAAGAGGAAATCGGAGCCTGATATTTCTTTATTTGACTTTATTATCCCCCGACCTGCCCGAGGGATTTTTTATTGCCTACCCCTTTTTTTTGTAATCCCGAAAATTCAGCCAGGTACTAAGCGCCAATGAAACAAAGAAAACGACCAGGGTTACTTTATCAACCAGTTCTTTTTGAAAATTGATACCTGTGAGTTTTAGCAACAAAAAATGTACATAGGAAGTTGACTCGTCATATAGTCCCAATTTTTCCCTGATCTCCCAATGCCAGTCCGTGCAAAAACAATAACCCCAGCCATACCAGATGCCTACGATAAACCATGAACCGGCAGTAAGTAACAGTGTAATAAGATTCCACCGCCGGGTTCTTTTCCAGGCCCAGCCAAAACAGTTAAATAACATTAAAAGTGTGTGAAAGACAAAAAAGAAAATATTCAAAAACTGGTAGGCCATCAATAGATCTTTCTGCCTTCATCATGACTAAGCAATTGTTCCGCAACAGAATTATCAAATACAGCTTCTTTATTCGAGATAACCTGGCGAAGCAGGTCATGAATGGTAATTACCCCTGCAAACTTTTGATCATCGTAAGCAAGCAAATACCTGGCCTTGCGGGACAACATCAGGTTCATACAATGCTCTATCGTATCCTTAACGTCAACAATGGGAAGGTCTGTGGTCATCACTTCATGAACTTTTGTGTTCGAACTTGAGCGGCCCTTCAAGATTACGTTTCTGCTGTAATCACGCTCACAAAATACGCCCCTGAATTCTTCACCCTTTTTTACCACCAGGTAACTAAGGTTTACCGAATTCAACATTTGTAATGCATCGATCACCAAAGCATCTGGATCGATATTATTAAAGGCAATTGGTTTGCTACGAAGCAGGTCCATTACGGTACGCATGGCTTGACGTTTGGAATAAAGTTCGGAGTTTTTTTATTTAAAATACCGAATTTTATTACTGCCGTACAGATAAATTTTCGCATACTTTCGCCTAAATATTCAGGAAAATGGACTTACAAAAGCAATTTGAAGAGGCCGTGACCAATAGTAAAGCCCTTAGTGAAAAACCGTCAAACGATGTATTGCTTCAGCTTTATTCTTTATATAAACAAGCTACTGCGGGCGATGTAAATACTGACCCGCCTTCCAATCCATTTGATTTCGTTAATAAGGCAAAACATGATGCCTGGGTATCCATAAAAGGTAAATCAAAGCAGGATGCTATGCAGGAGTATGTGAATCTTGTCAATACGCTTAAAGGTTGAGTTTAGGTGCCATGCTGGAAAAATATTTATCATTCCTTGTTTGCCCTGTCACACGTTCAGAGTTAAAGTTTGAAAAGATTTCGAACAATACGAAAAGTTTCAGCAATGGCAAAAAAGAGATCATCAATGAAGGGATATTGTTTGCGGAAAAAGACTGGTTTTACCCGATCATCGACGGCGTTCCGCGTTTATTGATCGAATCGTTTCTTGACTATGCTGATTTCCTAAATACGCACTTACCCGATTATCAACCCAGGAAAGAGAAATTATTAAAGGCGTATCCCGAATTAATTCAGCACGCATTAAAGAAGAATAGCAGAACCAAAAAAAGTTTTGAACTTGAGTGGGGCCTGTTCAATTATGAAGAGGACAAAACCTGGGAGCTTAAGGGTGAGGAATTGCTTGAGCGGTTCTTAAAGGAAACCGATGAAACAAGGGGATCACTAAAAGGGAAATTAATCCTTGATGCGGGAAGCGGCAACGGGCAATTGAACCAATACATTGCCCGTTGCGGCGCTACCGTTATCGGGATGGATCTGAGTAAAAGTGTTGAGAGGGCAAACGCAAACAATAAGGAAGAAAATGCTTTTTTTGTCCAGGGGGATGTTCAATATCCGCCACTACGAATTGAAAATTTTGATATCGTTCACAGCAGTGGCGTTTTGATCTGTACCAACAACAGTGAATTAACGTTTTCGAGAATTGAACCGTTTGTAAAGAAGCACGGAAAATTGAGCGTGTGGCTATATCATCCAAGAAAAAATCTAATACACAATACATTTAATTTTATAAGGAAGTTTACTTCAAAACTTCCCCTGAGATTTCAATATTATTTGTACCTGTTTACTCTTTTTCCCGCAAGTTTTGTTATCAAAAAAATTAAAGGGAACAAGCAGAATGCAAGAGAGATGATGATAGCGATCATGGACTGGTTCTCACCGGAGTTCCGATGGGAACATACGCACGGGGAAGCTGAAAGCTGGTTTACAAAAAGAAATTACAGGGACGTGAGAATTACAACCACTGACACCTTTGGCTATAATATTATAGGGACGAAATAACTGACTGGTAGAGGTCGTCAAACATTTTTCCGACACTTCGGTAGTTGAATTTTTGCTGGTTCTGTTCAGCCACTTGTTGTTTATTTATATGAAAATGATTTGTCATGAAATAAATCACCTTATCAGCAAGATCCCTCACATCATTTGCCTTTACAAGCAAGCCGTTTACGTTATGGATTATTAATTCCCTTGTTACGTCCAGGTCACTAACTATAACCGGAACTCCACAACATAGCGATTCGGCTATCACACAACCAAAAGTTTCATAACGGGTAAAATGGATCATTGCGTCCGAATTATTTATCTGGTTTGCTACTTCGGCATATGGGATTTCACCCATGAATACAATCTCTTTTTCCAATGCTAGTTCTTTAGCAAGCTTTCTGAACCTTTCCCGGACCGGGCCGATGACCTTAACCACAAAATCAGCTCGTTCCTGTTTTACGAGAGATAAACCGGTAAGCATTCCCTCGGGATTCTTTTGATTTATCAATGAAGAAATGTGGATGAAATTAAAGCCCGGAGTTCTTTCTTTTTTTCTATTGGTAAACACATCAGTATTTACCACATTCGGAATTACAATCGGGGGTTCTGTCACCAGCTTTAGCTTCATTAGAGAATCGGCAAGGCTTTTAGAAACAGCGTGAATTTTTTTTGCATTCTTATAAAGTACCGGCACCATTCTTTTTTCAAATTGGCGCGGCACATGGTAATTATCATATCCCGGCATATAGATCCCATCGTGCTCAGATATAATATATGCCAAACCCTTTCTTTTATACAAGTACAGGGCAAATAACCCTG
>JAICPX010000655.1 GCA_025929635.1 Chitinophagaceae bacterium | reverse complement strand
GGTTTTAATGTAGTATCCTTTACAGTTCCGGGTGAGCTACCGGAACATGAATTCAAAAAAATCGGAAATGAAAAGAAAATTATTATCCGGTACCGCATGCACTGTTTAGATGAAAATGCCAGCAAATTCCATAATTCAAAACAATGAACCTCTCCGTCTTCTTCCTCCAATTCCTAAAACTCCCAATAGACTTCTTACAATCGTATTACCAGCAGTACGGGTCATGCTTCTGACTATCGGGTCATCAAAAATGCCTTTCTCATTTTTAGCCGATTTTTTTTCAGCGCTCTCTTCTATTTTTCTTTGTTTTGCCTGTTCATCTTCTTTTGCTGCTTCATTTAACTTTTCATTCAATATCTCGTAGGCGCTTTCACTGTCAACAACCTGGTTATACTTCCCTGCGATCTTTGATTTGGCAACCAAACTATCAATTTCACCTTCTGTTAAAATATCCATGCGGCTTTGCGGTGGCCGAAGCATACAATGAACAAGTGGGGTTGGTACACCTTTTTCATTCAGCATCGTAACCAATGCTTCCCCGATCCCTAACTGTGTTATAAGCTCGTCTGTTTTGTAAAACCCGGTTTCGGGATAATTCTCCGCAGTTTTTTTGATTACTTTTCTGTCTCCGGCTGTAAATGCTCTTAATGCATGCTGCACTTTCAAACCCAATTGTGCAAGCACTGATGCAGGAACATCCATGGGATTTTGTGTACAAAAGAAAATGCCGATTCCCCTGGAACGAATAAGCTTTATGATCGTCTCTATTTGTTGAAGCAAAGCAGGGCTTGCCTCCTGGAAGATCAAGTGTGCCTCATCGATGAACATGACAAGCTTTGGCTTATCAAGATCGCCCTCTTCAGGAAAACTTGCATATAGCTCTGCCAGCAGTTGGAGCATGAACGTTGAAAATAATTTCGGTTTGTCCTGAATATCTGTTACACGGATAATCGATATCATTCCGCGACCATCGTCACTGATCCGCATGAGATCATTCACATCAAAACTTATTTCGCCAAAAAATATGTCAGCACCTTGTTGCTGGAGTTCTATTACCTTTCTTAAAATAGTCCCCGTAGAAGTTGTTGAGATCTTACCATATGTTTTCTCCAGTTCCGCCTTGCCTTCATTACTTACGTATTGAAGTATTTTAATAAAATCTTTCAGATCAAGTAAAGGAAGTTTGTTGTCATCGCAATATTTAAAGATCATGGCAACAAAACCGCCCTGTGTATCATTCAATCCAAGGATCTTTGAAAGTAATACGGGGCCAAATTCACTTACAGTTGCCCTTAGCCTTGTCCCTTGTTGATTACTCAGCGTTAATAGCTCTACAGGATATGCGTTTGGCCTGAATTCAAGACCTAATTTCTGAACTCTTTCTGTTATTTTATCATTTACAGATCCCGCTGCAGCAATACCACTCAGGTCCCCTTTTATATCCATCATTACAACAGGCACGCTTGCGTCGCTTAATATCTCGCTCAATACCTGTAGTGTTTTTGTTTTACCGGTACCGGTTGCCCCGGCAATCAACCCGTGGCGGTTCATGGTTTTTAATGGAAGTAAAACAGCAGCATCGCGGACAACTTCGCCATCCAAAACGCCGCAACCAATCTTGTAGGCTTCACTTTTAAATGCGTAGCCTGTTTTTATACTTTCTGAAAATCTTACTTTGTCCGGCATGAATAGTTTCTTTGATTGAAATAACCTGCAAAAGTCAAATTCAAAATCTGCAATCCAAGATCTAAAATCACAGATCTTCTTCTCTTTCCAGCATCAATATCGCACTTTGTGGTACAATAAAATACCTTTCCTTTTCATACATTACCTCGGTAGCACCACTTAATAAGAAGATGGCAAG
>JAICPX010000439.1 GCA_025929635.1 Chitinophagaceae bacterium | reverse complement strand
TTACGATGGCGATCTTCACCTTTATATTTAAGAATGTTGCAAAATTTGAGGCACCACAAGGTGTCAGTTACCCTGTTCTTGTTTTTGCAGGATTATTGCCCTGGCAATTTTTTGCTGCTGGATTAACAGAAGCAAGTAACAGTCTTGTCGGAAATGAAAGGCTTATTTCCAAGGTTTATTTTCCAAGGATGATCATTCCCGCTGCATCTGTCATTACAAGCCTCGTCGACTTCTTTATCTCTCTTGTTTTAATGTTCGGATTGATGATATGGTATGGCAGTGCAATTTCGGTCAACCTAGTTCTTCTTCCGCTATTTATTACGATGGCTTTTTTTGCCAGCTTTGGAGTCGGGCTGTGGCTTACGGCGTTGAATGTAAAATATCGCGACTTCAAACATGTGGTTCCTTTCCTGGTGCAAATAGGATTGTATTTATCGCCGGTTGGATTTACCTCCGATAAAGCATCAACGATAATTCCCGAAAAATTCAGAATGTTATATTATCTCAATCCGATGGCCGGGGTGATTGATGGATTCCGGTGGTGTTTCTTTGGGGATAAGACCCCAATTTATTGGGATGGAATGTTTCTTTCATTAGCGGTAATCATAATTTTTTTATTGATAGGCATTCGCACTTTCCGAAAAATGGAAAAGAGTTTTGCTGATCTGATCTAAACATGGCGGAGACTGTAATCAAGGCGGAAAACGTTGGAAAAAAATATATCATTGGGCACCAGGGAAAAGGTGGATATAAAACTTTTCGTGAAAATTTGATGCATCATGCGCACAACTTCCTTTCACGAACGAAGAATTTGGTAACCGGTAAACAGGTGCTTGAAGGTGATGAGATCGAGGAATTCTGGGCGCTGAAAGATCTCAACTTTGAAGTGCAGCAGGGGGACAGGGTGGGAATAATCGGAAGAAACGGCGCCGGTAAAAGCACCCTTCTAAAGGTATTGAGTCGCATTACCGAACCAACAACCGGGAAAATAATGATCAAAGGCCGGGTCGCCAGTCTGCTTGAAGTAGGTACGGGATTTCATCCGGAGCTTACAGGCCGGGAGAATATTTTCCTGAATGGAGCTATCATGGGTATGAGCCGGGCCGAGATAAAAAGGAAATTTGATGAGATCGTCGATTTTTCCGGAGTTGAAAAGTTCCTGGATACACCGGTGAAGCGTTATAGCAGTGGAATGTATGTACGCCTGGCGTTTTCAGTGGCGGCACACCTGGAGCCTGAGATACTGGTTATCGATGAAGTACTCGCGGTCGGTGACGCGGAGTTTCAAAAAAAATGTTTGGGTAAAATGCAGGATGTAAGTGAAAGCGAAGGACGGACAGTATTGTTTGTGAGTCATAACATGGCTGCATTGCAAAGTCTTTGTAATAAATCAATGGTACTTTCGCAGGGAAAGATAAGTTTGCCGTTAACATCCACGACAGACGCAATTGCTCATTACTTGGAAAAAATATTTGTACGTTCGGAAAGTAAACTAGCAGAAAGAAAAGATCGTTCTGGCCTGGGTGAAATAAAAATTGTTGATTTTAAAATGACAAATGAAAAAGGCGAGATACAGCCCGTGTTTATAAGTGGCCAAAAAACAATATTCAAAATATATTTTCAGTGTTCACGAAATGTGTCTTCCATTAACCTTTCGGCTGCAATATCTTTTACAAATTCAGAAGGGTTGTTGGTCACCGTACTAGCCTCTGAGTTTCTTAACTTTTATATTAAGTCCAATTCCGACCAGGGGTGTATTATATGTTCCATTAATAAACTCCCCTTTAGCAGCGGGCAATACAGCATGAATATCATCTTAAGAAATCACGGTATCATCCAGGATTGGATACGGGACGCGGATATCATTAATGTTGAAAATGGGGATTATTTTGGCACTGGACGAACTGTGGAAGCAACACATAAAAGTTTATTATTAGAACAACAATGGTATACTCAATAAGTATTGATTGAAAAAGGACGGTTTGGAAACAAATTAGATTGAGAGATTTATATGAAGATTATAAAAGGTATTACAACAACTATTAATAATCTTTTCAAACTACTAGGTTATGAAATTGTAAGGTATGAAAAAGAGAAGACATGGCATGTGGAAGACCCGATTATTCATAATTCACAGGAAAAAATTAATGAATTTTATTCGCGAGAAAATTTTTCGGAAACTTATGTCGGAGTCCATAGACTTGATTTTTATAATTGTATTGTGAACCTTATTGAGACTAAAAAGATTAATAATCGAGCGGACAAAGTGGTAGATGTTGGGTGTGGCACGGGTCATCTACTTCAATTTCTTTCTGACAAGTTTAAATTTAAAAGCGGTACGGGTTTAGAGTATTCTCCAGAAGCGATTAGAATTGCAAGGCGATTATTTCCCTCATTTGACTACCATGAATATGATGTCAACAACCCCTGGAAGGAAAATTATGATCTTGTTTTATGTACGGAAGTTCTGGAGCATCTGCTTCATCCCGAAATTGCGTTGACTAATATCATAAATATGTTGGGTGAGGAAGGTAAGGCTTTGATAACAGTGCCTAACGGAAGAACGGATACCTTCGGGGGTCACATAAACTTTTGGAGCCCTGAAAGCTGGGGTGTATTTATAAAAAAATATTCAGTTGGCCTTTATTCCGAGACAGGATTGATAGATAATAATAGTGCTAATTATGCCATATTATCAAAATCGAGTTTTTAAATAATCTTTTCTTAATACAAAATCTGATAGATAGAATAAGTGCTAGTCGGAAAAATTATAAAGAACCTGGACATTATTAGTGGCTTTAGACTTCGTGTTTCGCGCGATTCTGTTTTGCAAGGCACCAAACCTGGATCAAAAAATTTTAAGGGTAAAATTTATGTTGATAAGAGATCTAAAATTACCATTGGCAAAAATGTATCATTTAATGCTGTTATGCGTGTCAGTAATGGGTCGGAAGTTACCATCGAAGATGATTGTGTTTTCAAAAATTGCACAATTCATATTATAAATCATTCGAGAGTGTTTTTTGGTAAGGGCGTCATGATGCTTTCAGGGCGGTCGGGTACAGTCCCGATTCAAATTGATAATGGCACACTTGCTCTTGAAGGATATAACAGATTCATGAGTGAGATCCTTGTAAGGTTTGGTGGAGTAATGAAAGTTGGAAAGTATACCGGGATAGGCTATAACTCAGAAATCAGATGCGAGGAATCTGTATCCATCGGCGATTATGGTTTATTTTCCTATGATGTATGTATTTATGATACTGATACTCATTCTATCGATTGGAAAGAGAGGAGAAAACAAATTGAAGAAGGATACCCTGTAGGTACAGGGGAAAAAGAAAAGCCAAGAACGAAACCTGTAATAATAGGCGATGATGTATGGCTGGGAAAAGGCGCGACTATCACTAAGGGGACCAAAATTGGAAACCGCTGCATCGTCGGTACCAGGACCATAGTAGGCGGTGGGGAGTATCCTGATGATACTACATTGGTATCAAATAAACCGAGAATAATAACAAAGAGAAATGAGTGATCTGCAATTTGCAATAATTGGCTGTGGCAGAATAGGGCAACGTCATGCCGGACATATACAAAACTCGGGGAAGCTGGTTGCTGTGTGCGATATTGAAGTGACCAAGGCAGAAGAGCTGGGAAAAAAGTACAATGCTAATACTTATACATCTATCGAAGAATTGCTCGCAACAGAGAAAGATCTCGATGTAGCAGCCGTATGCACACCAAACGGGTTACACGCAGCACACAGCATTAAAGCACTAAAGGCAGGTATAAATGTATTATGTGAAAAGCCGATGGCCTTATCGATCAAAGAATGTGGTGAAATGATCAAGACGGCAGAAAAAGTGAACAAGAGACTTTTTGTTGTTAAGCAAAACCGCTTTAATCCGCCGGTAGAAGCTGTAAAAAAATTGTTGGATGAAGACAAACTCGGAAAGATCTTCAGCGTGCAATTAAGTTGTTTTTGGAACCGTGATGCGGCCTATTATCATAACTCATGGAAAGGTACAAAGGAACTCGATGGGGGTACTCTTTTTACTCAGTTCAGTCATTT
>JAICPX010000168.1 GCA_025929635.1 Chitinophagaceae bacterium | reverse complement strand
ATTTGATACTGGATATTAGGAAATAGCATTGACCCTATCTTTAAAAAAATCACAAACTTCAAATATCTTGATATCTAATATCCAATATCAAAACCTGGTATATTAGTGAGATCAACCCACAACATATTTACGCTTATTAAGAAAGACTTGTTGCTCGAAGTAAGACAGCAATACAGCTTTTACGGAATATTGCTTTATGTGGTCGCTACCATTTTTGTTTTATACATGACGATACAGGAACCTGAAGCAAAAGTCTGGAATGGTCTTTTTTGGGTGATACAATTATTTATATGTATAAATGCTGTGGCCAAGAGTTTTTTGCAGGAAAGCCGCGGCCGCATGTTATATTTTTATTCAATTGTCAATCCCAGGGATTTTGTGCTGGCAAAACTTGTCTTCAATTCTCTCCTGATGCTATTGATGAGTTTTTTAAGCATCATCCTATTTACCCTCTTTTTAGGAAACCCTATTGAAAGAGTACCGCAATTTATCGGTCTTGTATTGCTTGGAGGGTGGAGCCTTAGTCTTGTTTTTACCTTTCTTTCTGCTATTGCGGCAAAAGCACAGCAAAATGCCGCGATCATGGCGATATTAGGGTTTCCACTTATCATCCCGCAAATAATGCTATTAATGCAGCTTTCGAACAGTGTCTTTACTGATAAAGCCGGGATCGCTTTATCAACCTTGTTGCTGATCGTGGCGCTTGATCTTCTTGTGATCATGCTGGCAGTAATTCTTTTTCCTTTTTTATGGAAAGACTGACGGCTGGAGCCTGATGTATGAAGTCTGATAGCACTCCTAAATAAAAAAATTTCCCTTCACGATTTGCCTTCCGACTTCCGACTTCAGACTTCTGACTTCTGACTTCCGACTTCAGACTTCCGCTTTTCCCCCTTATTTTTGCAGGCGCTTTTAATTGATTTGCTGCGAATGCGCAGCTTTCCTATGACGAACCATAAAACTGTATATGCGTAAATCCTGGTGGAAAATTCTGGGTGTTCTTCTTCTCGTTTACACGTTTATTGCGGGTTTATTGATCGATGTACCGCGAAATCCCCAGTTGCAGGAAACCATCCGCAATCTTTTTTTTCATGTATGCATGTGGTTTGGGATGATGATCCTGTTTATCATTTCTTTTATTCATGCAATTAAGTACCTGAGAACCGGTAATTATAACAATGACATAGCCTCAAGACAATATGCTGGCGTTGGAATTTTGTTTGGATTGCTTGGCTACCTTACAGGCGCCATCTGGATGAGCTATACCTGGATAGATGAAAATAAGACCCTTTTCAATTCATTTGATAGCATTGCCCGGGAACCAAAGCTCATTGGTGCCGCCATAGCATTATTGGTTTACGCAGCCTACCTGGTGTTAAGGGATTCAATTCAGGACATTGATAAAAGGGCACGGATCAGTGCAGTGTACAACATCTTTGCTTTTGCGATGTTGTTTCCGTCCATTTGGATCATACCAAGATTGCTACCGAGCCTGCATCCCGGTGGAAGTGAGGGTAACCCGGCGCTAAATTTTAAAGATGCATCGATGAATATGCGGCTGGTGTTCTATCCAGCAATAGCCGGGTGGACGTTGATCGGGGTATGGATCGCCACTTTAAAGATCCGGTTGAAAATTCTTCATGAACAAAAACTGATGAGATGAAAAAATCATTTACTGTCATTTTATTTCTATTTTTTGTTTTGTTTACAAATGCCCAGGATAGTAAATGGACCGAGCTGATGAATGGCACAGGGAAGGTGTTTGTTGTAATTGCCGTAATGCTGACAATTCTTGCCGGGCTCATATTGTATTTGGTCCGTCTCGACAGAAAAATTTCCAGACTAGAAAAAAATAAATAACCAATTCACAAATTAAAGCTTGCCGTATGTCTGAATATAGTTTTTTTGGAGCCGTTTCAAAAAGTTTTGATAAAGCCGCAAAGTTCACTAACTGGGATCCCGGGATACTTGAGCAAATAAAACAATGCAATGCTGTTTACCGAATGAACTTCCCGGTTAAGATCGGTGATAAAGTTGAAGTAATAAAAGCTTATCGTGTCCAGCACAGTCATCACAAAGCACCCTGTAAAGGAGGTATTCGTTTTTCAACAATGGTGAATCTTGATGAAGTGATGGCGCTTGCAGCATTGATGACCTATAAATGCGCCATCGTAAATGTCCCGTTTGGTGGAGCAAAAGGTGGTATTGCAATAGATCCTAAAAAATACACACCTTACCAGCTGGAGAATATCACCCGTCGATACACGGCTGAATTGATCAAGAAAAATTTTATCGGTCCCGGAACCGATGTGCCGGCACCTGATTATGGAACCGGTGAGCGGGAAATGGCATGGATACTCGATACATATACTTCAATGCGGCCGGGCGAGATTGACGCGGCTGGATGCGTAACCGGAAAACCCGTAACCCAGGGTGGTGTTCGCGGAAGACGTGAAGCAACGGGCCTTGGGGTTTTTTATGGAATCCGTGAAGTATGCAAAATGGAAGACGTGATGAAAAAGCTTGGTCTTCCTACAGGAGTTGAAGGAAAGAGAGTAATTGTACAAGGGCTGGGAAATGTTGGCTACCATGCTGCAAAATTTTTCCGCGAAGGTGGTGCCAAAATTGTCTGCATCGCAGAACATGACGGGGCAGTTTATTGTGAAGATGGCTTGAACGAAGAAGAATTGATCCAATACAAAAAGAAAAATAACTCTATTAAGAATTTTCCGGGTACAAAATTCATTAATACCAGTGCCGAAGCTTTGGAGCTGGAATGTGATATCCTGATCCCCGCAGCTCTTGAAAATGTTATTAACGGAGAAAACGCACCAAGAGTAAAGGCAAAGATCATTGGCGAAGGTGCCAATGGGCCATTGACACCGGAAGCAGATGAAGTGTTTGTGCAAAAAGGAACGCTGGTTGTGCCCGATATGTATTTGAACGCAGGGGGCGTGACGGTAAGCTACTTTGAGTGGCTGAAAAACCTGAGCCATGTTCGTTATGGAAGAATGGAAAAAAGATTTACAGAAAACCTGAATGCGCATATCCTGGGTACAATTGAAGATCTCACTACAAAAAAAGTAAGTGAGCGGCGAAGAGAATTTATTTTACACGGACCGGAGGAAGCCGATCTTGTTTACAGCGGCCTTGAGGAAACAATGATCACAGCCACACATGAGATCATGAACATGTGGAAGAGCAATCCTGAAATTCCGGATATGAGAACGGCAGCTTATGTTGTTGCGATCAATAAGGTAGCGACAAGCTATGCAGAACTTGGAATTTTCCCATAAACATATCTCCGAAGGCGTCCTTTGGACAACACGAATCGCGCGATCCCTTCCATGCAAATGGAGGGGATTTTTGTTAAATTTAATCTGAAATGTTAACCTTAATCTTTTTACTAACAAGATCTTTGGGATTCTTTGTAAGTTTTATTACTATATTCTCATGGCAGGAGACGAACATACGTGACAATAAGATACATCCGGTTTACCTGAAACATTTTTATTTTCATAACAATGTTCCTTTATCTGATACAGTTCCGCTCCTTGTTACTGATGACTATTTAGTAACTGATAAAATGTTAGAAAAGAAGAAAATTATAAATGGGCAAACATATTCAGAAGAGTTTGTATGGTTTACTAATGACACGTTGAAGCAAACGGTCATTTTCGAATTATATACCGACTATCACCGGTTGTCTGTAATTCATATATTCAATGACAATATACCTGGTGGTTTGTTCGAAAAATTAACAGAGGCATCCGGAGCAGCATACTCCGGAGGTAGCATAGACAGTATCGAAAACAAAATAAAATATGCCGAAAAGATTAATAGCCGGTACTTTGTAAGTGTTAAGGGAATTCAATTGGGCAAAAAGAAATCTGATGTAATTAAAACATACGGCCCGGTTGATACGATCATAAAATTTAAAGATTCAGAAATGTATTCCTGGGATTTCATGGGAGATATATTTTTATCAGAAAATAAAACCGCAAAAAATAAACCTTATGCTCAAAATAGCTTTGGATACCAGGTAAAAATGTTTTTCAGAAATGATATTTTGATCGCAATGTATTTACACAACGATATCCCATAATTTCATACTCCTTATTTCCACAAAGGCATTTGCACTATTTCCTTTAATTCGCCGCCAATTTTTTCCCATGCATATGTATAATGCCCGTTGGTTATTACCAAAAAATTTGCAGGTATTGAAATATTATACCTTAACACCTGCATGAATACTTTTTCATCAGCACTGACCTTACCTGCTTTACATTCTATCAGCATCCAGGGTTGGTGGTTGCGATCATAGACAAGTATATCGAACCTTTTTTTTAATTCTCCTAACTGGATCTCTTTTTCAACCGCTATCAGTTCTATCGGGTATTTCATTTCCTGCACCAAATACTGAACAAAGTTCTGCCTCACCCATTCTTCTTCATTCAGCAACAGCCATTGTTTCCTGATAAAATCAAAGATCAGTTCTCTTCCATTCTCTTCTTTAAAACGAAACACAGGTTCAGGATAATTCACCTTTATCATCGGTCAAAAGTATTGATTAAATTAGCAGGATGAAGACCAAAGACGAGATTGTTCAAAACTGGCTGCCAAGATACACAGGCGAAAGGCTCGACAAATTTGGAAGCTATATACTGCTTACTAATTTCAGTAACTACATTGACAAGTTCGCCCGGTGGAATAAAGTAAAAGTCATTGGCAGAGGCAAACCGATGCAATGCGCCACAAAAGATAAGATCAGCATTATCAATTTTGGAATGGGAAGTCCCACTGCGGCCACCGTAATGGATCTGTTGACAGCCATTAAACCCAAAGCCGTTTTGTTTTTGGGAAAGTGTGGTGGGTTGAAAAAAAGAAATAAGCTGGGAGATCTTATCATACCCATTGCCGCTATCCGCGGGGAGGGAACAAGCAATGACTATTTCCCGGCAGAAGTGCCCGCCTTACCCGCATTCGCATTGCAAAAAGCTGTTTCGACCACGATCAATGAATATGAAATAGATTACTGGACCGGCACGGTCTATACAACCAACCGGCGAGTTTGGGAGCACGATGAGAAGTTTAAAAAATACCTGCAGGATATAAGAGCATATGCCATCGATATGGAAACGGCAACCATCTTTACAGTAGGGTTCTACAATCATATCCCAACCGGCGCATTATTACTGGTAAGCGATCAGCCAATGATACCGGAAGGAGTAAAAACCGCAGAAAGTGATAAAAGCATTACCTCGAAATTTGTGGATATTCATCTTAAGATTGGAATCGATTCTTTGAAACAATTGATCAACAAAGGACATACAGTACGTCATCTTAGATTTTAAAACCTTATTTATGAAGCTATATACTGTCATGCCGTTGGTAGTTGTGCTATCCATAACTGCAGGCAAGTGCAAAAACAAACAACCAGTCTATAAAGGGCGGTTGGAAATAAAAGCAATCTGTATGAATTATACAATCAAGTTGCTGGAAGGAGATCTTGATACGGCAACATACGTTGCGGAATGGAAAGACGAATCAACAGGTAAAACACATACAAATGTTTTTGCTTTGGGAAGTGCCTGCACTTTCCCATCGACCATTAATGAGGGGGACGCATTTTACTTTACCATAGATTCTTCCTATAAAAGCAACTGTGCTGTATGCATGGCTTACTACCCCAAGCCAGCCAAAAGCATTGCGATAAAGATCGTGAAGAAGGAAAATCAAACTAATTGATCAATCCATATAGCGGTAAGACAATTCATCATACTCCCTGCCCTCGTAATAAAATGTTCTTGCACTTTTTCTTTTTGAGTAAATGATCTTTTTCAGCTGTTTTTCCATTTGTTCACGTAATGGGGTGTCTTCTTTTATCTTTTCATCGGTAAACTCTGTAATTACGATCTTCCCGGAATTTGATGATCCCAGGTCTGAAAGCGGAGGATATAGCATTTCATCGCCATAATACCGGTCATCTTCGTCGTCATCATAATCATAACTCAGTTGTTCCCCGGTATTTGACAGTAATCCAACTGTCGCAAGTTTCCAATAGGTATCGTCTTTTTTGGTTTTGTATTTGTAAAAGAAAACGAATCCTTTCTTATTCTTTAAAGCCGCCGGTAAGCTATCAATAAAAACAAGTGAATCAGGTTTGCTTGAATAAGAAGATGTAAACAATTTGCTTCTTGAAAGGTCAAGCCTGTTTTTATATGCTGCGGGGAACTTATCAATCATCTGGGTCGTTCTCATATCGGTGAACAATTCATAGCGGTAATCATCCAATTTGGCAAAATAAGTAAGCATTGTATCGGGTACGGGAAATTTGTGCCGCATAAACAAGTAAAGTGTATTATACTTCAGGCGCTTGTCATTTGATGAAAGCAATTGCCTGAAAACATCATTTACGACCGGGTGGGTCTCCCTGAACGGCAACAAAAGAGTAGCATACGTTATCAGTTGATCATTGCCGGTATCTTCGCTGTCATTCCCGCGGTAATAAACATCGGTCGCTTTTGTTTCCGATTTTGCATCCTCGGCCTTTTCAATTGCAGTGTTCTTCTCAGCAATCGCTTGTTTTTTCAGGACTTGTTTGGCTTCGATCAAAAATTTACTGAAATACATTTCATAGTCCTTTGCTGTTACAAGATTGCTGTCTACCATTCTTCTTAATAACCTCATCAACGGCTGCTTGTAATCATCAAGCGTCATTAATGGAAGTAAGCCTGGCAAAATTGTTTTAGTCAATTGTAATGAATCATACAACTGGCTCATAAACCCGCCGCCATAATAATCAGGCGTGGCATACGTGCGGCGATAAGAATATGCCGGTGTATAATAATCGTCACGGGATGAAATATCGTCATCGAGTACCGGTGGCTCGGTGGTAATAATATCTTTAAAAATATTAAAAGAGTACTGGGTTTTTTGCTGAAGTAATGCGGCTAAAGCAGTATGCTGTAATTGCAGTGTATCGCCAGCAGCGTAGTAGGCATGTTTGAGAAAATCTGCTGCGGCCTTTGTCTGTATGCTTCCCAGCTTTTGGATAAAAGAGACCTTCCTTTCCAGGTATTTCTTTTCGCTCCATTTAAAAGAATGGATCGCTTTGACAAGGTTCGGGAAATCCGTTGAATCCATCTTAATATCCCGTAACGAAGCGATCGCTTTTTTTCTTTGCACACTATCCTTTCCAAAAAAGTCTTCAAAAAAGATCTTTGTCTTTTTTACTGATGGATCAATGATCTTCATCGTATCCACGGGGGTAAAGCTTTCAAAAAAGCTCCTGACAAAGCTTGAAGGCTGCGAAAGCGTATCCAGTTGAGTGGATATCTGGAAGTACAACCCTGTCTTGTAAAAAGTTTTGGTGAGAACAGACCTGCTGCTGTTTGTATCCGAAAACACCTGCTCCACGACATTGAGGTCATTCGCCAATTTTGATTTTGTCGTTTTACGGATTATCCAGGATGTATCATAACCAGGAAAAAACAAATACTTGTTTCCTTCCTTGCGTGTGGCGCTGTCATCGTACTCATATCTTGATGTACAGGAAAAATTGACAAAAATAGCTTCGCCCGTGGTATCATTCTTGATCAACCTGGTTTTATAATCGTTCCTGTCATAATAGTAACTTGCATCGTTATCTTCATCATCCTCGTAGATATTGTCCAGTTCGGGAAGATCAAGCTTGTTTTTTTTCTCCTCGGGGAACCAGGTTGTTGATACCTTAAAATGAAGCGATGAGTCTGTTCTCTCTTTTGCCTCCTTATATATAAAGGGAGTTACCTCAAATGAATTGAAAAACGTTTCGGCGGCGTTATTTTCATTCTTCTTTCCATGAGAGAGTAAAGTATAATAATGAGGTCCCTGGATAATGAATCTCGTAAATATGGTAGAGCCATCTTTGTGTTTATACTGGCAGTCGAGGGCGGGATAGCCTTTATGTACAAGCTGCTTGCGGGCTATATTTTTCGCAATGAAATCGGCTGAAGCAAAACTTTCATCCATCAAGGCAAGATCAAATGTGTCTTCTTCGGCAAAATGGTAATTGTGAATGTCTGTTCTTATCACAGAATAATGCTGGCCCGTGGCCTTATCTTCCGCATCATACTGGATATTTTCTCCAAAAGATTCATAAGGTGTTTGGGGAAATTCAATTGAAAACCCTCCATAGGCCGGCTGAAATCTATTCCATCCTGCCTGCTTGAAGTCTTTCAGTTGAATGCTTCCAAAGAACTTTTTTGCTTCCTCACCGAGTTTTGCATAATCACCGTTGCCTCCCATTTTAAAGAATACAACTTCAAATGGAGTGATGAAAATATTGTAGCGGTGAAAATCCCCTCTCCTGGTCCTGCTTGTAATGTCAAAACCCTTATAACCATTACGGGTTATATCGACCTTGCTCAGGATCTTACCTGGTACATTCTCATACAACATGCTGTCAATTTTCTTTGACACAGTTTCATTACTATGGCCCCAGTAAAGACTATTTGTTTTTACTCTTGTCACCATGTAAAAGCTTCCGTTTGCCATATCAGCATATTGCTGCTGGTCAGAAAAAAATCCATCTCCAAAACGATAAAATTTACCGGGGATGTCTACTTTATAAAATCCATCTTCAGCGGTTCGTGTGGCGAATGTCACGGGCACTCTTACTTTTTCTACCGCATCTTTTTGCTTGCTATCCCGGGCTCTCATAAAGATCGGGCGGAGCTTATAGCCTTTTTTTCTTAATAACTCGATAACGCCCCTGTTGCCGGGCAGATGCGCCGCGCCTACCCCGACAAACAAGCTTGCTTTTCTAAGAATTGAATCGATCGAATTAGCCTGTATCTCATTTCTACGGTATAAAAATTTTTCGTCAAAGGCATCCGATTGACTGTTTAACCTGTTGATGGAATCAAGCAGGTCAAGATTACCTTCACGATAGGCTTCCTGTAATTTCGCGGGTGAATATTCTTCGTCAAAATCAAAGCTTCTTTCTTTCCTGTTCTTTTCCTTTGCAGCGTCACGATAGGCTTCGGCCATTAACTTCATACTTTCTTCATACTGCT
>JAICPX010000430.1 GCA_025929635.1 Chitinophagaceae bacterium | reverse complement strand
CACATCACTTTTCCCTAACATAAATCATAAATTTTAGTTCTACAAAATCGCTTTTGTCTCAGCAAAAATAATTCGACATCGCGAACAGATCCCCCTCAGAATTTGAAGAGGAACAAGTCCTGCAATCATACTGATATAATTTCACATTGCCGCCCCATTTGAAAAAGGTTTATTATGAAGATTCCCTTGGTTTCGGATACTTTGATAAATCAGTTTTCGTCCCTCATTATTTACCCATCAGGACAAAAATGCAGCAAGAAAATAATGAAAACTGCTGGACTCTTACCTGCCACGGTGAAGTATGTAAAAACTTACACATCTCTTTTTAGTTTACCATTTAAGTATCTCATCTTTTTAAATCAATCACGCCCGCCTTAATCATATTTATTATTGATACTAGCCACCATTCATGAATTTCCAGACAGGAAGGGTTTTAGGGTACTTGTTACCGTCCCCGGTTAAATGTACGGTTGTGTCACAACCGGGCATTTATCCCCTTCGCTCCGGAGTCGCAGGGGTTATTGAAATAGATATCAATCAATGAAGGAAAAGAACAACAGGAACAAGTGGTTACATATTCGGTTTACCGAAGCCGAATATAAAAAGCTTCATACGGGTTTCAGTTCCTCTACAAAACAAAAAATAAGTAGCTACGCAAGAGATATCATACTGAATAAACCCATTACAGTTTATACCAGGAACAAATCACTGGATGACTTTGTGGCAGAGATGATACTGCTCCGAAATGAACTAAAGGCCATTGGCAATAATATCAACCAGGCCGTTAAGAAAATGCACATAGCAGACAATGAATCTGAGTTAATATTCTGGTCGAAACAAATAGAAAAATTTAAGTCCGTCCTCTTTTCTAAAATCGACGAAATCAACTTAAAAATCGCACAACTATCTGATCAATGGTTGCAAGAATAAATACAAGCAAAAACATTTCAAAAGCGCTCAACTATAATGAGCAAAAATTAAAAAATGGGACGGCACAAATTCTGTCTGCGTCAGGCTTTTTGAAAGACGTGGACAGCCTCAGTTTTTACAATAAACTGAATCATTTTGAAAGGTTAATTTTCCTGAATGACCGGACAGTAACCAACACCTTGCACATCTCTCTGAATTTCGATCCAACAGAGCAGTTTTCGAAGGATAAGCTGATTGCAATTGCAGACAGTTATATGGAGCAAATTGGGTTTAGCCAGCAGCCCTATTTGGTATACAATCACTTTGACGCCGGGCATCCTCATATTCATATTGTGAGTACCAATATTCAAAGAGATGGAAAAAGAATTTCAATGCACAATATCGGACGCAATCAATCTGAAACCGCACGAAAAGAAATTGAAAAAGAATTTGGACTCATTAAGGCCGACAGTAAAAGGACGCTTGAGAATTTCAATGTCATTCCGGTTAATGCACAAAAAGTTATCTACGGAAAATCAGTTACAAAGCGGGCAATTGCAAATGTACTAATGATGGTTTTGAATAACTACAAATACATTTCATTGCCTGAATTAAACGCGGTATTAATATTATATAATGTAATGGCAGAGACAGGTCAGCCGGGTACCAGATTAGATAAGTTTAAAGGCCTTGTTTATAGGGTACTTGACGCGAACGGACACAAGATTGGTACTCCCATTAAAGCAAGTGCTTTTTATATGAAACCAACATTAACTTTCCTTGAAAAGAAATTTGTCGAAAATGAACCGATTCGCATTCAGTATAAAAAAAGACTGCAAGCGTCAATAACATGGGAATTAAATAAAAAGCCTGGGACGCTGAACGACCTCGTTTCAGCATTGGAAAAACAAAGTATCAGCCTGGTGGTTCGCACCGGAAAAGAAGGAGTGATTTATGGACTAACCTATGTCGATCATAAAACAAAAACTGTTTTTAACGGAAGTGATCTGGGCAAACAATTCAGCGCTAAATCAATACTTGAACTCATTGATCAAGTACAGTCTCTTACCAAGGATGTTATTCCATCTAAAGCTTTTAGCAAGTCTGATTCACTAGCAGATCACCAAAAGAAGAAGCAAGACGAGCAGGAGAATTTAAGCAAATCGGAGTTAACGATTTTTGATCCGGTAATTTCCAAAACGGCTGTAGCACCAGATTATGTTCCATCGCAACTAAAGAAGAAAAAAAGAAAGAAAAGAAAACGTATTTCTATTTGATAAACGCTGACTATAAATATGAATACCGGCGAGAATGAGCAGGGACTCAGGAAAATTATGGATCTCACCAGGCTCATGAGTCTGGTAGTCCTCGGCATTCACTTCTACTACTATTGTTACAGGGCTTTTGAAGCTTTTGGCCTGACCTCAGATATTTCCGACAGGTTACTTGTAAACATCTCGAAAACGGGTTTGTTCCAACAGTTTAACCTCTCAAAAATTATCGCACTGATTCTGTTAATAATATCACTGTTGGGAGCTAAAGGAAAAAAGGAAGAAAAATATGACTATAAAAGGGTTCTGATTTACATTCTTGCAGGTTTAGTGCTGTACTTCACAAGTTATTTTCTTTTGTTTATCGGGCTGCCTGTTACAGCAATTGCTATCATTTATATGTTGGGTACTATAAGTGGTTTTGCTATGGTCCTTACAGGTGGAACGTTAGTCTCACGGGTAATAAAAACAACGTTGAATAACAAAGATATTTTTAACAAGGAAAATGAGACGTTTCCTCAAGAGGAACGGTTGCTGCAAAATGAGTATAGCATAAATCTGCCGGCGAAATATCGCCTGAAATCAAAGCTTAGAAATAGCTGGATCAATATTATAAATCCATTTCGCGGAGTACTGGTCTGTGGTTCACCGGGATCAGGCAAAAGCTATTTTGTTATTCGACATTTGATAACCCAACATTTGGCCAAAGGGTTTTCAATGTTTGTTTATGACTTTAAATTCGATGATCTTACACTGGTCTGTTATAATCATTATTTAAAAAATAGGCACAACTATAACAAAACCCCTGAATTTTATGTTATCAACTTCGATGACCTATCCCGAAGTCATCGGTGCAATCCCTTGGATAAGGAAAACATGCTGGATATAAGCGATGCCGCAGAATCAGCCAGAACAATCTTAATGGGCTTGAACAGAGAATGGATTAAACGACAGGGGGATTTTTTTGTCGAGTCACCGATTAATTTTCTTACTGCGGTTATCTGGTATCTGCGCAAATTTCAGGATGGAGAATTTTGCACTCTTCCTCATGTAATAGAATTGATGCAGGTAGACTACGATAAACTTTTTCCAATTCTTCGGAGTGAAAAAGAAATTGAGGTTTTAATAAACCCCTTTGTTAACGCCTACCTCAATGATGTAATGGAACAGCTTGAAGGGCAAATTGCTTCGGGGAAAATAGCAATGGCCCGGCTCTCATCACCGCAGTTATATTACGTACTGTCGGGTAATGACTTTTCTTTGGATATAAATAATCCAAATAGTCCAAAAATAGTTTGCGTAGGCAATAATCCACAAAAAATACAGATCTACGGCGCGGTACTTTCTTTATACGTGAATAGACTGGTCAAGATGGTAAATAAAAAAGGCAAGGTGAAGTGCAGTCTTGTTTTTGATGAGTTTCCTACTATCTATTTAAATAATATGGATAGTCTGATTGCCACCGCAAGAAGTAATAAAGTAGCCACTTGCTTAGGGATTCAGGATTTTAGTCAACTCAAAAAAGATTATGGAAAAGACCAGGCGGATGTTATAATGAATATTACTGGCAACATTATCTCTGGACAGGTAACAGGAGAAACGGCGAAACACCTTTCAGAAAGATTTGGAAAAATAATGCAGGATAGAAAAAGTCTCTCCATCAATCGAACCGATACTTCAATCAGTCAATCTAAACAACTGGAAAGCGCAATTCCGCCTTCAACGATCGCAACCTTAAGTTCAGGCGAGTTCGTGGGTATTGTTGCCGATGATCCCGGTTGCAAGATTAGTCTTAAAGCCTTTCATGGAGAGATTCAAAACAATCATGAGCGAATAAAAGAAGAGCAACGCAACCAAAAACCCTTGCCAATTGTCCGGCAAGTTGATATTGCCATAGTCCAGCATAATTACTTACAGATAAAACATGAGGTTGAAAACCTTGTTGCTGCTGAAATTGACAGAAT